>JAYUWQ010000371.1:0-4476 GCA_043753485.1 bacterium | reverse complement strand
GGGCCACCACCGGGAGGACCGCCGCCGGCATTGCCCGCGCCTTGGGTAAAGGTCTCGGGATTGGCCATCTGCGGGATCCAAAAATAAAGCCAGACGGGATCCTGCCCGTCCAGATAGGTCAGCTTCATTTCCACAAACGAGGGCCGGGCGGTCTGGGTGCGCAGCCATTCCACTTCCCACTGCTGGGTGGTGTCGTTGAAAAAGCGCCAATCGAGGGTCATGATGCCCTCCATGAGATTCAAGCGGGCGAGCACTTTGCGCTCGTCCAGTTTGTTGGCCTCGTAGTCCGTGGTTTGCTCCTCATCCAAATAGAGCAGCGAAGCCTGCAGACCGACGCCCGAGTCGGCCCGGGCGGTGCGGAAGATGACACTGTGGGACCCCGCCGGCACGCCCGGCCAGGTGAAGGCGAGCGGGAAGTCGGTGAAGGCCACATCACTCAGGCCGGAGCCGGAACCGCCGGAGGGCAGCAGCACGACTTTGGCGTTGCCGGGCAGCGCCTCGAAGTTCCTCCGCAGCAGTTCGCAGAAGCTGTGCATGCGCATGGTCTTGCCCTGACGCTGGGTCACTTCCTGACTGACCTCCATCGCCCCGCGCTGCACGGAAAAGATCCCGCCCACCAGAATGCCGAACAGTGCCAGCCCCAGCAACACCTCGATCAGGCTGAAGGCCTTGCGGCGGGAGGGGGAGGCAGGTTGATCGATAATGGTTGGTTGATGGAAAAACGCCCGTTGCTCCGGGGCCCGGCTGCTGAAAACTGAAAACTGAAAACTGAAAACTTTCATAGCCTACTGGCCTCCGGGAGCGGCCGGTGCTCCGGTTTGAGTTTGATAGAGTTTGGCGTAACGGTAGGTGTCTGCCGTCATTTCGCCCTTGGTGCCGAAGTTGTCGTATTCCGCCCGCACGATGATGTGGAACATGTCCTGGAGAATCTGGCCGTCCGCGTTTTCCAGCTTATCGAGCTTCACAATATCCGTGACCGTGAACACCCCGAACTCATCCGGATCGGAATTGAAGGGCCCTCCCTCCTCAATCCGCTGGACCTTGCTGTATTCGGTCAGGGTGGATTGGAGCCGCAACAGCATCCGGAGTTCCAACTGGCCGACCACCGCAGTCTGCGCCCCGATGGAAAGCGCCCGCATCAAGCCCAGCGCCACCATCCCGAAGATAGCGATGGCGACCACCAATTCCATCAGGATCATGCCACGCGGGCGGGAAGGGACAGGAGGTTTCATGGGAGGAAGCAGGCGCACCAGAATTAACGCTCTGCAGCGTGCAGAAACTCTTCACTGGCCACCGCAGCGGTCAGAGGATCGAAAGAAACCACCACCGTGGCGAAATCAGAAACAAAGCGGATGTTGATGGGTTCACACAGGCCGCTGTGCTCAAAGACCCAAGCATCCGGACGGGGGGCATGCCACTCGGTTTCCCCCCAATGCCGCACTTCCATGCGCACCGCCGGATCGATCACATAGGTATCGATCCCGCTGCCCCGGCCCAGTTTGGCATCCACATCCTTGAAGAGTTTGAGATCGTCGGCATTTACCGGTTGTTTGGGTTCCAGCACGAAGCGGCCGGGCAGGAGTTTGATTTGCCAGGCGCGCTGTTCCTCCATGGACCGGGCCCACGCCCGCTTGCCCATGATGCGGAGTTCATTCAGCGGCGCCCGGAGATTCCGCTCATCGTTGAGGGAACCGACTGCCACGACACTGCCGGAAATGATGACCCCGATGATGGCCAAGGCCACCAGCATCTCCATGAGGGTAAAGGCGCGGCGTTTCATGGAGGGGGAAAGATCAAGCAGGACAGTGGCTGGCACTGGCTGGCTGGAATGGCTCAATCCGGAGCCGCCCAGTTGCCCACGTCGTCAGGGGTGTTTTCCAAGCCATCCGGGCCCTTGGACCAGAGGTCGTATTTGTCGCCGCCACGCTTGGCCGGGATCGTGTAAATCAGCGGCTGGCCCCAGGCATCGGTCACTTCCTCCTCGGACCGGACCATGCCGGCCGTCTTCAGTGCCTGCAGTCCGGCACTCTGACTGGGCAATTTACCGCTCTTCTGGGAGCTGTAGAGCTGAATCTGGCCGGCCAGGATGCCGAGTTTGGTCTGGGTCTTGGTGACTTTGGCGCTGTCCATGATGCCGCTGTAAACGGCCGCACCACCGCCCATCAGCAGGCCGATGATGGCCAGCACGAGCAGCAGTTCCATCAGAGTAAAGCCACGCCGGCGGGCGCGGAATGGGAGAGGCGAGAGCAATTTCATAAAGTTAAGAACAAGTGGGGGTGAATCGGAATACGCAGCAACGGGGATTTAGAACACGACGTGCTCCTGACGTTCAATCCTCTTTTTATCCCGGCAATGAGCCCACCCATGCCAGGCTGGCCCACCGGCCGCCCGGTCATGGAAGCACTTCTGCCGGATTTTGACGCTCGTGACGCCTTAAAACTTCATCCCGGTAATACCCGTGGCGGTAGCCTTGCCGGTAAAAACCGCGCACGCTCTCGTCCAGCACCAACGCCCCCCGGTCATCGTCAAACCGGTAACCCTCCCGTTGGTCCTGCATTCCCGCCAGAAAAGCCGTGCGATAAGCCACCCGTTCCTCCTCGCCCCATGCGGCACTGCCCGGCGGATACCCCGCCCCGAAGCTGGCCCCGGCTGCCACTTCCGGCCCCTCAGCCCCCGGATTCCCCGCACAGCCGGCCAGCAGCCCCAGCGCAAGGACCAACCCCAGCCGTCCCGCCCGGGCCGCCATCCGGCACCGTGCTCCTCCTGACAAAATTTCACTGGCTGTTTTCATAGGAAGAAACCCTGCCCGGCCCAGTCCGCCCCTGCAAGCAAATCCCTCGTATTTCAGCTTGAGCCCGGCCAACCCCGCCTTATTATCCGCCCGTCCGCCGGCTTAGCTCAGTGGTAGAGCAACGGTTTTGTAAACCGTCGGTCGTCGGTTCGACTCCGACAGCCGGCTCCATGTTTTTGAGAGCGTCCAGTTTCTTAAGTGGATCGCACATGCCCGGGGGCTTACACCAAGACAAACCGCCAATCCGGCGGCTCCATCAAAAAAGGCCTGATCCGGAGTGCGGATCAGGCCTTTTGATTTTTCAACGCAGGAACGTCAGGGAGGAGGGGCTCAGTGGGCCTTGCAGAACTCTTCGAAGCGGTCGAGGCCGGTTTTGATTACGTCGAGGCTGCAGGCGTAGCTGAAGCGGACGGTGTCATCGGCTCCGAAGGCGATGCCGGGGACGACCGCGACGTGGCTGCGGATGAGCAGTTTTTCGGCGAAGTTCATGCTGGTGAGGCCCATCTTGCCGATGTTCACGAGGTAATAAAAGGCCCCCTTGGGTTCGACGACGCTGACGTTGTTGATCTTGCTCAAGCGCTGCAGCATATAGCCGCGGCGGAGATCGAACTCGGCCCGCATGTCCTCGACCACATTGGGGTCGCCCTGGAGGGCGGCGAGGGCGCCCCATTGTGCAAAGGTGGCCGGAGCGCTGGTGGTGTGGCTCTGGATGGTGTCGATGGTTTCGGCAATTTTCTTGTTGGCGGTGGCGGTATAGCCGACGCGCCAGCCGGTCATGCTGTAGGCCTTGGAGAAGCCGTTGACCACGATGGTGAGATTCCGCAGTTCCTGGGAAATGCTGGCAATGCTGACGTGCTCGACTTCATCATAAACGAGTTTTTCGTAGATTTCGTCGGAGAGGATCAGGATGTCTTCGCCCAAAGCAATTTCGCCGAGGGCTTCGAGTTCCTCCCGGGAGTAAACGGCACCGGTGGGGTTGGACGGGCTGTTCATGATGAGCATCTTGGTGGCCGGGGTCATGGCGTCCTGGAATTCATCGGGAGTCATCTTCCAACCGTTTTCCTGCTTGGTGTGGACGATCACGGGAATGGCTCCGGCAAGGCGGACCATGTCAGGATAGCTGGTCCAGTAAGGAGCAGGGATGATCACTTCATCGCCCGGGCCGCAGGTGGCGAGGATGGCGTTGTAACAGGAGTGTTTGGCCCCGCAGTTGACACTGATGAGGTCGGGCGTGTAGCTGAGGCCGTTGTCGGCCTTGAGCTTGGCGCAGATGGCTTCGCGGAGTTCGAGCAGGCCCGCGCTGGCGGTGTATTTAGTCTTGCCGGCGGCGAGGGCAGCCACGGCGGCGTCTTTGATATAAGCCGGGGTGTCCATGTCGGGTTCACCCGCACCGAAGGAGCAGACATCGATGCCTTCCTTCTTCATTTTGGCGGCCTGGGCGGTGACGGCGAGCGTGATGGAGGGAGCGATTTCAGCAATGGAGGGCGTGACGAAGTCCATGAAAAGTGTCGGCGGGTTGGGTGGTGAAAGGATAGGGGACGCTTCAGGGTGCTCCTGAAGGGGCGGGCAAGAGACAGCGGACGGGCGGGCTTGTCAACCACGGGGGGACGGGCGGCCGGCGGGCGTTTTTTCAGGGTGGACGAAGCTCCTGCTGAGTTTCTCAAAGCCAAGGCAATTACCAAGGC
>JAYUWQ010000370.1:0-1841 GCA_043753485.1 bacterium | reverse complement strand
GCGGCTGGAGAAATCGATCCCGCCCTCCCCGGCCGTACTGATGAGGCGGAGGTCTTTTTCCTCCAGCTTGACGACGACCGGGATGATCTTGCGGTTTTCGACAGGATCAATGAGCACGCTGATGGATTGGACACTGCCGATGCGGACGCCTCCGAAACGGACATCGGAACCGACCTGCAGACCGTTGGCGCTTTTATCGAAATAAAGGAGAACCGGAAAAGTGGTCTGGAAATATTTCCCCGCGCCCACGAATACCGCCGCCCCGCCGGCGATGATGATGCCGAAGAGGGTGAATAAACCGATGACGGTGGGACTGGCTTTTTTGCTCATGAAACGGGGGGGGGTGGAGAATCATTTTCTTCCCCGCCGCGGCGGAGGAAACGGCGGACCGCGGGGTTGCCGGAGTGGTCCCGCAATTCAGTGGGATTCCCCGTGGCCCCCTGGGTATGGGTGGTACTATCAAGGAAGATCGAGTTGGTGGCGATCGCGAAAATGCTGGCGAGTTCGTGAGTCACGATGACCACGGTGGAGCCGAGGCTGTCGCGGAGGCGGAGGATCAGATCGTCGAGACGGCGGGAGCTCAGGGGATCAAGGCCGGCCCCGGGTTCATCCAAAAACAGAATATCAGGATCCAAAGCCATGGCACGGGCAATGCCGGCCCGCTTGTTCATGCCCCCGCTGATATCGGCCGGATAATAATCTTCAAATCCCGACAGCCCGACGAGGGCCAGCTTGTAGGAAACGAGATCGCGGATGGCGTCGGGCGCGAGACTGGTGTTTTCCTCCAGAGGCAAGGCAATGTTTTCCGCGAGGGTGAGGGAGGACCAGAGGGCCCCGGATTGATACATGACGCCGAAGCGGCGCACAAATTTGCCGCGCTCCGCAGGATCGGTCGCGGTGAAATCTTCGCTCCCGTAAAGAATGGAACCCTTGGCGGGCTCCCGGAGTCCTATCAGATGACGCAGCAGGGTACTCTTCCCGCAGCCGCTGCCTCCCATGATGACAAAGATATCCCGTTCCGCGATTTCGAAGTTGAGATCGCGCATCACGACATGCGGGCCATAGGCCATGCTGAGATCACGGACGGTGATCTTGGCCGCGGGGGAGGATGTGGCCGGGGATTCAGGCATTAGTCAGATTCCGAGAACGGTGAAAATGGCAGCGAAAGCGCTATCGAGGACGATCACGGCGGTGATAGAGGCCACCACTGCGCGGGTGGTGGCCTCGCCTACTGCGGCGGACGAATTCCCGGCGTGCATGCCTTGCAGGCAGCCGCTCAGAGCGATGGCCGCACCGAAGAAAACACTTTTGAAGATCCCCAGCGAAGCATTGCTGAGGTTCACCGCGACAAGCGTTTCGTTCCAATAAAGAATGGGAGGGATCCCGACCGTTGCCCCCACCAGCATGCCGCCGAGGATGCCGACGGCATTGGCGTAGATGGTGAGCAACGGCATCATCACAATCAGGGCCAGCATCCGTGGCAGGACCAGGAAATCGAAAGGATTGAAACCAAAGGTTTGCAGCGCATCAATTTCCTCGTTGGCCTTCATGCTGCCCAGATGGGCGGCGAAAGCAGCCCCTGTGCGGCCGCTCATGATGATCGCGGTCATAACCACCCCCATTTCCCGCACCATCGCGATCCCTACCAAATCCGCCACGTAGAGACTGGCCCCGAAACTGGCCAGCTGCACATTGCCGACGAAAGCGAGGATGAGGCCGATCAGGAAGCTGATGAGAGTGACGATGGGAAGGGCCGAGGGGCCGCATTCCTGCAGAACCATCCAGAAATCGCGGGAGCGGAAACGGGCCTTGCCGGTGCAGAAACGCCCTGCGGAAAGCAC
>JAYUWQ010000369.1:0-1842 GCA_043753485.1 bacterium | reverse complement strand
ATGCGCTATCCCCAATGGAGGTCACGCCGGGAGGAATGGTCACTTCTGCCAGTCCGCTGCATGAGGCAAACGCGCCATCTCCGATCGTGGTGACACTGGGCGGGATGGCAACGCTGGTCAGGGCGATGCAACCTTCGAAAGCACTATTTCCGATAAAGGTTACCGGCTTCCCCGCAATGGTGGGGGGGATCTCGACCGCACGCGTAGCGCCAGTGGGATAATCTGTAATAGTAACTGATGTTCCGTCGTCCGTGTAGGTGAAATCCCCACATTGGTCGGCAGAAACGCCATTCACCAAGAACCAAAGAAGCGCCGCAACCTTCCATGGATTCCAGCCTCCTTGCATAGGTATTCTCCTGCCTGATTCAGCAATCGCCGCCCAAAGCCGGCCTGAATTAGTTGGGGATTGAGTATTCACAATGTGAATACATAACCTGTGATGATGTAGGCACAATGTAAACTTGCTGGGAATTCATACCAATCTCCTCCGAGCGGCGGCTTTGGCTCAGTGTGTTGACCATGCCGCGTGACTTCCTGGACATTTTCGAAGCTGGAGTCGCTCGAACCCAGCATCACGCGGAGCGGTGCAAAACAGCTCCATTGTTGCTTTTGGGTCTCCGGGTCACCGCCATCGGCGGGCATGGAGATGGCGGTGAAGTCGTGATCGCAGCAGTGACTCACGCTACTTCCAATTCCCGCATGGGGCGCGTCTTCGGTTCAGGCAGGGTCCGGCCTTCTGCTGCGGCATCCGCCACCGTTTCTGAAACGATGTCGCAAAGGAGACGATAGGCCTCCTGCTGGCTCTCGGAATGGCAGGCCGCGCCGTAGGGAAACAGATCCGGGCAGTAGCCCAGATAAAAGCTGTCCTCCTCGCTCCAGCGGACAAACATCAAATACTGGTCTTCGGTTTTCATGACTGGATTTGCCGGATGGCGTTCTTGATCAGTTTCTCCTGGTAATGGTGGGCGTCATCGCCTGAGGCACCGGAAAGGATCAGAAATCCGGGTTTACGATCGTGACTATACTTGCGATGGCTGCCTTTTCCAGCCCCTTTCACCAGTTGGAAACCGGCCTGCTCAAGGTCAGCGGCAAGTTCTCTGATTTTGCGCGGCATCGGAAAAATGGATTAAAACAACTCCATCTGCGGCTGCTGGGTCTCCGGGCCGTCGATGGCGGCGGCGGAGCGTTTGGCTTTGATGGGTTTGGGGTGGGCGGCTGAGGCTGGGGCGGGGGAGGAAATACCGGTGGCTTGGCCTTCGGATTCCGGGGCCGCGGCGTTGGCTTCGAGGGTGGTCAGGATGGCTTTGGCGCGGTCGAGGATTTCCTGGGGGAGGCCGGCGAGGCGGGCGACCTGGATGCCGTAGGATTTGTCGGCGGCGCCCGGGATGATTTTGCGCAGGAAGATGATGCGGTCGTTCCACTCGCGCACGGCGACGCTGTGGTTTTTCACGGCGGGACGGCGACTGGCGAGGGCGGTGAGTTCGTGATAGTGGGTGGCGAAGATGGTGCGGCAGCCGATGGTGTCGTGGAGGTGTTCGGCGACGGACCAGGCGATGCTGAGGCCGTCGAAGGTGGCGGTGCCGCGGCCGATTTCGTCGAGGATGACGAGGCTGCGGTCTGAGGCGTTGTTGAGGATGGCGGCAGTCTCGTGCATTTCGACCATGAAGGTCGATTGGCCGCGGGAGAGGTCATCGCTGGCCCCGACGCGCGTGAAGATGCGGTCCACCAGCCCGATCTCGGCGGCGCTGGCGGGGATGAAACTGCCGGTCTGGGCCATCAGCGTGAGCAGGGCCACCTGGCGGAGGTAGGTGCTTTTCCCGGCCATGTTGGGTCCGGTCAGGA
>JAYUWQ010000368.1:0-1843 GCA_043753485.1 bacterium | reverse complement strand
GAGCGGGGGGGCAGTTGGTGTTCCCCGGTGACGGACGATTCATCCATCCCGAGGCGGGTGGATTTATCGTCAGGGCGGGGCCTGGCTTCGAGGGCGGTGGGCGGCGAGTGGGGGGGCTTGTTTTTGAATTCCACCGGGTCCGTGCGCCAGTGGGGCGAGAGCCGGCACAGCAGTTCCGCTGCCATGGGCAGGGGTCCCAGAAAAAGGATGGCCGTGAGGCCCAGCAGCAGGGCGGGCAGGATCAGGCGGCGGAGGGAGCCCCTGGATTTGTCAGGACTGGCGGGACGCAGCCGGGGGATGCGGGACAGGTCCCAGGCAGGCAGGGCGATGACCAGCACCAGCACCGCCAGACTTAGAGTCACGGCGCGGGAGAGCGGAGGATCAATGCCCCGGGCCAGCAGCAGGACCAGGCCCATGGAGGCATAAAAGGCCACCGTGAAGACCAGCGACCGCATGCCCGGTCCCTCGTGGGAGGGGATGGCGCCGGAGCTTTCGGCCAGCGCCTGGGTGGCGGCGAGGAAGTGTGGCAGGGCGATAAAACACAACAACAGCGGGAGCAGGCCGGCTTGATATTGCAGAGGACCGGCCACCGCCAGCAGGATCGCCGTGAAGAGCCGCACTCCTTCCGCCACGGGACGGGTGGTGTGGCGCACGCCAGCGTAGATAAAAAGTCCGCTCGCCGCCGTGGCGAGCAGAAATCCCCGGCCCCCCAGCCACCATGCGAGCAGGCCTTCCAGCAGCAGCAGAGCCGTATAAAGGAGGAAAGCAGCTTTCATCCGGCGGTGGGGGAAGCAGTGGTCCGCAAACGCAGGCCGGGTTGTTTGATGCGGAGCTCGCTGACGCTGAGGCAGGTTACCTCAAAGGGTAGATCGGGCAGGAGACTTTCCCATTCCCTGACGGGAACATCGCTCAGCAGGAAAACGCGGGCGCCCGGTTCCACGGTGCTGAGCGCATGGAGCAGCGGGCCGGCATCACGGCCGGGGGTACGGCGGGCGTCCGCGAGACGGGCGAGCATGGGTTCGAGGAAGGCCGGTCCCGGCACGGGGTAGGTGCGCCAACGGTCAAAGCTGACCGTCAGGTCGAGGGGGATGGCCCGGTCGCGGCAATGAACCAGCAGTCCGCAGAGCAGCTCCATGGCGCTCTCAAAGCCGTCCTGCCCTTGGCCGGCCTCGCCTCCCGGGCGGATGCTATGGAAGACGACACTGTATTTCTCGGGCAGCCGCCGGTCGAATTTCCGGACCATCAGGCGTCCGGCGCGCGCGGTGGCCGGCCAATGGATCAGCTTGAGACGGTCGCCCGGCTGGAAGGGACTGATCCCATGGAAATCGCCTGACCAATCGCGCCGGGTGCTTTCCTCCTCCTCGGCATCCAGCAGGGCGGCATCCTGGGCATCATCCAGCGAGCGCGGGGTCATCGGCCGCGGATAGATGGTCATGTCCACGCTGTCGCGGAGTTCGCGCTGGGATTTCCACAGCCCGAGCGGGAACCACGAAGTCAGGACCGCCCGGGCCCGGTGCCGGGTGCCGCGCCGCAGCAGCCGGGTGGGAAAGGAGCGGGAGGATTTTCCACCGGCCGGCACCAGCAGGGCATCCATGCCCCGTTCGGCCGGACCGGCGATACTGTCCTCCAGTTCCACCCCGCGGGCTGGACGCCGGGCTTCGTTTTCCAAGGTGAGGGTGTAAGGAAAGAGTTGGCCTGCAAAAGCGGTGTCCGGGCAGGTGCGGGTCACGCGCAGGCCTGACAAGTTCCGCGCTGCCAGCGGCCAGGCACCGGCCACCAGCAACAGGCCGAGCAGGCCCAATTGCACCGCGGCGGGTTCCGGCAGGACCGCCCCCAGCACCAC
>JAYUWQ010000367.1:0-4488 GCA_043753485.1 bacterium | reverse complement strand
GACCGGGTGAAGATCCGGGCCACGGTGCTGGGGGTGCAGGGCAATATCGTCTTTTTACGTTCCGGGGGGATCGCCTTGCAGGCGGATCTGATGTATCCATTTGACGCCGGCCAGGAACCCTCCGGGCGCTTTCTGGAAGCCCCGAAAATTCCGTGGTTGGACCGCGGGGATGAAATGGATGTGGTAGGATCCCCGCTCCAGGTCCAACCTTTTGTCAGGCTGCAGTTGGCGCAGTTCAAGGTGGTGCAGCGGCAGGCCGGGGTGAAGCCGCGGCCGGTGTCGGTGGAGGAGGCCGCCTCGGGGCGGGCCGGAAATGACTTGGTGACCGTGAGGGGCCGGCTGAGATCCCGCCACGAAACAGGCGCCGGAACATTGCGCCGGGAGACCCTGGAATTGATCGAAGGCAACCAGGCGATGCCTGTGATTTTGGACACCAGAACCGGAGGCTTTCTGCAAAACCTTGCCCCCGAGGATCTGGTGGAGGCTACCGGCATCGTGGAACCCGCCCCGGGGACCCCTCCTTGGGTTGTGCGGCTGGCGGAAGCCAAGGATGTCAAATCGTTGGGCCTGGCCCCGGAGGTGGCTTCCGCCCGGCGTTGGAAACGCCTGGGATGGCTCAGTTCCGGTCTGATCCTGGTGGGCGGGACCATGATTTTCACCCGGCGCCGCCAACTCCGGCAACGGGAGCGGGTGCGGGCCATCCGCGACCAGAATGCCGCACTGGAAAAGCGGGTGGTGGAGCGGACCGCAGAATTGGAAGTGGCCCGTGATGAATTGAAACGGTCCCTGGAGCAGGAGCGCGAATTGGGAGAATTGAAGAGCCGTTTTGTTTCCACCGTGAGCCATGAATTCCGCACTCCGCTGGGTATCATCATGTCCGCGGTGGAACTGCTGCAGAACTATGCGGACCGCTTGCCGGCGGAGCAGCAGGCTGAGTTGATGGATGATGTCAGGAATTCCACCCTCCGCATGTCCTCCATGATGGAGCAGGTGCTGGTGCTGGGCCGGGCGGAGGCGGGCAAGCTGGACTTCCGGGTGGCTCCGTTGGAGGTGGAGGCACTGATCAGCCGCATGGTCGAAGAAACCCTCCGGGCCACCCATCAGGCCTGTCCTATCACCTGGAAACCGGAAGGCGGTTTGGCAGGGGCGGAGGGGGACGAGGCCTTGTTGCGCCATATCGTGACCAATCTTCTGTCCAATGCGGTGAAATATTCCTTTCCTGGAGCGCCAGTTCAATTGAGGACCTGCCGCCAAGGCAGCGAATTGGTCCTGACCGTGCAGGATGCCGGAATTGGCATCCCGGAAGCCGATCAGGTCGGTATTTTTGAAGCCTTCCACCGCGGGAGCAACGTGGGGGAACGGCCCGGGACAGGGCTCGGTCTGGTGATTGTGCAGCGCTGTGTGGAATTGCATGGCGGTTCCCTGACGCTGGAATCAGCGGAGCGGAAGGGAAGCACCTTTACCGTGCGGCTGCCGGTGTATTCCAGTAGTTAGACCATGACGGCAGTGGCGGCGCCTTGTTTCATCAGCTTTTCCACTTTGGCATAAAGCTGAGTCCAGGCTTCCCTGACTTCCCCCTTGAAACCGTCTCCCAGGATTTGTTCCAGCATGGCCATCAGCGCGGCCTTCATGGTGGTATAATGCGCCTCCGTCACGCCGTAGGCGGCATGACGGGCTCCCATGGCTTTCAGTTCCGTTTCCAGGGCCGGCCCGTGGTCAAGCAGACTGATCAGGGCCCCCAGCATTTCGGTGAGCTTTTTGGCCTGGACCTCAATGTCACTCTGAAACAGGTGGCGCAGGGCGGGGTCCCTCTCAAAGAGTTCCTGGTAGAAAATCAGCGCGGCGATCGGGCCATGGACTTCGATGACGGCAAAGGACTTGCGGATGAGATGGGTGTGGCGGGGTTTCACAGCCCAAACAACGGCGGGATTGCGGTTCCGGCCATCCGACTTTAGGCGGATGGCGGAAATCCAAGGGACCGCTATGCTCCTGGGCAATACCATGAAAAAGCGACTCCTTGTTATCGAAGATCAGGCTCCCATGCGGCGGAATATTGCGCTGCTGCTGGAACTGGAAGGTTATGAGGTGTTCACCGCGGATAATGGAAGGACCGGCCTGGAGCAGGCACGCCTGCAGCGTCCGGATCTCATCCTCTGTGACGTGATGATGCCGGAAATGGATGGTTATACCTTGGTCCAGGAGCTGCGTGGTGATGCGGCATTGGCCACCACCCCTTTTATCTTCCTGACGGCCAGGAGCGATCGCGGCGACGTCCGGGTGGGGATGAATTTCGGCGCCGACGATTACCTGACAAAACCCGTGGTCCGGGATGATCTGCTGGCGGCGGTGCAGGTGCGGCTGGGCCGTGCCGAGACACACGAACGCCAGCTCCAGGCGGCATCCGGGCAGGGCGGATTCAATCCTGACTTCACCAGCCACCTTCCACTTCAGAAGGCGATGCTGCTTACTCCCCGGGAGGCGGAGGTGCTGCTCTGGGTAGCCCAGGGCAAGAGCAACGGCGATGTCGCGACCATCCTCGAAATGAGTGAGAAAACCGTGAAGCAGCACCTCGGCAGTGTCTTCCAGAAAATCGGGGTCGAAAGCCGCACCGCCGCCAGTCTGCGTGCCGTGGAGGTGCTCAGTAGTCCCGGTCACTAGCTCGACATCCTGGGCATGGCCGGGCTTTTGACTGGAGCCATGGGCTAGTCATGCCACCATCCGTCCGGGCCCGGCCCAAGGGAAGAAGGGAAACGCGGACCGGGCCTATCGGGAGTTGCCGTCCCCTTGGAGTTGCTCGCCCCAATGTTGGAGAAAGAACTTCTTTTCGGTGGGAAGGAAGGTGCCGGCGTGGCCGAGCAGCGGGCGGAGGGCGCAGCTCATCTGGAAGGTCACCAGAATGAAGATGCCCATCCAGAGGCGGAGATGGAGGCGGTGTTTCATGCCGAGCGCCTTTGCTGCCGTGGAGAGGAACTTGAGGCCAAAGAACAGGGAAATACCCCAGATCACAATCATGATCGCTCCCATGAAGGGCAGGGAATCAGAGCTCTGGCTGAAGACCCAGACCACCGGGGTGAATCCGGCGAGCAGGAGGCCGCTCAACGCCAGCGCTGCGAGCAGCAAGCCGACCGAGGTTTGGAAGCGGATCTCCAGGCCGCTCAGACAGGAGAAAATGTAGAGGCTGGGCAGGCAAAGCAGGGCCGACAGGAACAAGCCGCCCATCAACTTGAGAGGCGTGGCCCACCATTGGATGCCATGGGTAAGGTCCACTGCGGCGACCCCGAAGAGGGCGAGGCCGGCCAGAATGACGATGAGCAGGCTGCGGCTGAGCAGGGCAGACCGGGTGCCTTCGGTGAATTCAAAAATCGCCGAACCAGGATGTTTGAGCAGGGCTTCCATGGCGGCTCCCAACCCCGGGCCTCCGGCCATGGCGGTGATCAAATAACCCCGGTCTGGTTGATCTGCTTCAGTGAGAGGCCGTGAAGGCGGAGGGTCGGCAGGAAGAGGTGCAGGTGGGATGGGAGGAGGGGTGGGGACGTCGTTCATGGGAGTCAGGATGGGTTGATTTCTGGTTGATGCTAGTCAGTCAGGAGGTGGGACAGGTTTTGCCAGATGGATTCGTAGAAGCTGCTGTGATTCCAGTCGGCCCGGAGGAACTGGATGGGCCGGCCAGGCTGGCCGAAAAAAGGGCGGAGGTTCCATGAAAGCTGGGCTCCAACGAAAAGATTGCCGGCCAGCCATGCCGTAAAGGCGAGTCCGGCCGCTCCCGGGGTGGACGAGACCGAACGGAGGACAGGGAGAAATCGCTGATGGGCCGTGATGCCGGCGAAGGCGATGATGCCGATATGGGTCAGGAGGATGAGCCGGTAGGCGGTGGTTCCTCCGGGTTCGCCGGGGCCCGGGGCATTGAGCACCATGCCCAGAGCCAGGGGACTGAGCGCTCCGGTGATGAGGGCAAAGGTGGCAAAGCTCATCAGCAGGGCCATCAAAGTCTGGCGGAAAGTGAGGCCACTGCCGAGCACCTGGGCCAGCATTCCGTTGATCAGCCCATTGGTCAGGAGGGTCAGGGCGATCAGCAGCGGCAATTTAAAGGCCACATACCCGCCCATCAGCGGCGCGCGCCACAGGCCGAGGGTGAATCCGTAAGCCGCACCTCCCAGGGCGATCGCCACGGCGCAGGCGGCCAGCCTCGCGCCGGTCGGGTTTTCCAGCCAGTCCCTAAGATGGTCTACCCGCCCCTGGCAAAGGGCAGGGAGACCGGTCAGGGCCTGACGGAAACTTTTTGGCATGGGGAGGGGTTCGTGGTGGAGGACGGCGGCAGGACGCAGGGAACCAAGGGGTAGTTACTTTGTGGCACAAAGCGCTTTGTATTGCAAAGTAAAATTCCGGTAATTCGTCATGATGTCTTTGGAACCAAGGGAAAATGGGCTTTCCCGCGGGTTTAGGCCCCTCCCCCGGAAAAAGGTTCAGAATTTCCTGCCGGAACCTGCC
>JAYUWQ010000366.1:0-4494 GCA_043753485.1 bacterium | reverse complement strand
CCGTCCCCGCCCGGAGCCGGAATCCTGAGCGTGCCGCAGGATCTGCCTGGCGATGACGCCGCGTTCAGGGGCCAGCGGGCAGGGCGGCCATTTGTTGTTTGATCCTGGCGGCTTCGGCGGACCACTCCGCGAGTTGATAGCGTTTGTGGACCGGGCAGCAGTTCCGGTCGGCCTGCAAGGCATGGGCCGAGGCGTAGATGGAGTTCAGGTTTTGCTGGTAGCGGAGGCGGGCTCCGGTACTGCCGGATTTTGCCCGCTGCATCCGGGCGACGGTGGCATTGGCGGCTTTGGTTTCCGCGATGAGGGCGTTGGTTTCCTCATCCACCTCCTTTTGCCGTTCAGCGGCCAGCCAGGCCGCCGCTTTTTCCGGATCGTAGGCAAAACGTTCGCGCAAGCCGGTCTCCAGTTGGCCCAGCGGTACCTTGTCCAGGCCCGAGGCATGGCGGAACCGCAGTTCCCCCGGGGTGATGGAAAGGACTTCCACGTCTTTGAATACCCGGCCCGCTCCGCCATCCAAGGTCGCGAGGCGTTGGCCGGTGGCCCGGTGCTGGGCGCTCAGACGGTATTTCCCTTTGTATTCGTCAAAGGCTTTGAGCACCTCATCCAGCTTCTTCTGCAGGGCCTCGCGTTCAGCTTTCGTTTCCTGTTCCCGGCGGGTGGCCTCTTCCCGGGCACTGTCGATGCTGCGTTGCGCCCCTTTGGCCTCACTGGTCACCCGGGCCACATCGTCCTGGAGAAATTGGATGCGCTCCTGGAGTTTTTTGGTCTCGGCGAGGGCCGCCCGATGCCCCTCGGTGGGGCCACAGCCGCCGGTTGCCAGGGTGAGGACGAGCAGGGAGCCGCAGCGCAATCGGTTCATATCCTCAGGCCTATCGTAAAATGGATTTGACCGCAAGTGGAGTTCTGGAGGGGCCGCCCCCCGGTTTTTCCGGCGAATCCAAAAGCCCGGCGGCCCCCGAAAATGCATCTTGCGCCTCCGGGGCTGCACGCTAGACTCGCGCTCCCGTTTTGGGACAATTTTAACTATTCCCCGCCCATGTTTGCTTTTCTCGCTGCTTCTGATTTTCTGCTGAACAATGGGATCCAGTTGGCCCTCGCCCTGGGGGTCTTCGGACTGCTGGTGGCAGGCGTGCTGATTTTCCAGATTAAAAACGCCCCGGCCGGCAATGCGCGCATGGCGGAAGTGGCGGCAGCGATTCAGGAAGGGGCGGCCGCCTATTTAAAGCGCCAGTTGGTGGCGGTGGGCATCATCGCGGTGATCATCACCCTCCTGCTGGCGGCCTGGAAGCAGAGCATGGCGGTGCCGGCGGGGTTTGTGGTCGGTGCGGTGTGTTCGCTGGTGGCGGGGTTTATTGGGATGCGCATCGCCGTGCTGGCCAATGTGCGCACTACCCAGGCGGCGACCGAGAGCGAACCCAAAGCCCTGCGGGTGGCCTTCAACGGCGGGGCCGTGACCGGTTTGCTGGTGGTGGGTTTGGCGCTGCTCAGCGTCGGCATTTTCTTCAATGTGATGCGTGGCACCAGCACCGAACATGCGGTGGATAGCTTGGTCGGCCTGGCGTTGGGATCCAGTTTGATTTCCGTGTTCGCCCGGCTCGGCGGCGGCATCTACACCAAGGCCGCCGACGTGGGCGCCGATCTCGTGGGCAAGGTTGAATCCAATTTGAATGAGGACGATCCCCGCAATCCCGCCACCATCGCCGACAACGTGGGCGACAACGTGGGCGACTGCGCCGGCATGGCCGCGGACGTCTTTGAAACCTACGCCGTCAGCCTGATCGGAGCCTTGTTGATCGGTTTCCTCCAACTCGGCAGCGGTCCGGCCGCCGAAGGAGCTATGGTTTATCCCTTTGTGATCGGCGGGATCTCTGTCATCGGCGCGGTGCTCGGTATTGTTTATGTCAATCTCCGCAGCAACAGCGCCAAAGCCGACCGCGTCCTGATGGAAGGTGTACTCGTCTCCGGCGTGCTCTCCGCGTTGCTTTATTGGCCTGCCACCATCGGATTGCTCCCTGATACCCTCGAAATCGCCGGCAAAACCTACACCTCCACCGGCATCTACGGCGCGGCACTGGTCGGATTGCTGATGACCGGCGCGGCAGTGGTCATTACCAATTATTACACCTCCACCGCCTACCGGCCGGTCCGCAGCATCGCCGAAGCCTCCCGCACCGGCCATGCCACCAACATCATCGCCGGACTCGCGGTGGGGAACAAAGCGACCGCCCTGCCGGTGCTCTGCATTGTGACCGCCATCTTCTTCAGTTATCAGGCCGGAGACCTCTTTGGCATCGCCACCGCCGTCATGTCCATGCTCAGCATGGCCGGGATCATCATCTCGCTGGATGCCTTCGGCCCGATCACGGACAACGCCGGCGGCATCGCTGTCATGAGTGGTCTGCCCGAAGAAGTGCGCGAGCGCACTGACAGCCTCGACGCCGTGGGCAACACCATGAAAGCGGTCACCAAGGGTTATGCGATTGCCTCCGCCGGCGTCGCCGCCCTGGTGCTTTTCGGCAGTTACTATCTGGAATTGGAACGGAAGACCGGCCACACCTGGGACTTCTCCCTGAAAGACCCCATTGTCATCATCGGCATGTTCCTCGGTGGTCTGCTGCCTTGCCTGTTTACGGCTTGGAGCATGAGCGCCGTGGGCAAAGCCGCCGGGGCGGTGGTGGTGGAAGTCCGCCGCCAACTCGAAAAATTCCCCGGCATCATGAACGGCACCCAGAAGCCGGAATATGCCGCCTGCGTGGACATTGTCACCAAAGCGGCGCTTCGTGAGATGATCCTGCCCGCACTCCTGCCGGTGGTCGGCGTGATCGCCATCGCCGCCATCCCCGCCCTTGGCGCCAAGGCCCTCGGCGGCATGCTGGTCGGCACCATCGTGACCGGCTTGTTTGTCGGCATCGCCATGACCTCCAGCGGCGGGGCCTGGGACAATGCCAAGAAATTTATCGAGGAAGGCCACCACGGCGGCAAAGGCAGCGATGCCCACAAGGCCGCGGTCACGGGCGATACCGTCGGCGATCCTTACAAGGACACCAGCGGTCCCGCCATCAATCCGATGATCAAGGTGGTCAACATCGTGGCCATCCTGATGATCGAGCTGTTCTTCGTCTAGTAATTATTGCCTTCCATCAGTTCCTCTCGTGCCGTTCGAGAGGCGCTGGCAGGTCGAAGGCCGCATACTTCAAGTGGAGCACTGACAGGGGTCCATTAAAGTGGGGGATCGGCTTGGGACGTGAAGCGCGGCTGAGTTATTGCCACCTCCTTAATCTTGTTTTGGTAGCAGTCCTTTGGCGGAAGCGCCCAGCAGAAGGTTTTTGGCGAAATCCCAAAGTTCCTCGGAACCCCTCCGAATGACCTCATTCCGGGAATACGCTTGCTCATAGGTAACGCCATTCTCTCTCCAACTTTGGCCGCCGTTGTGGAAATTCTGGATAAGAGGAAGCAACCGGTCCAAGGCGTTGGCGAAGGCTGATTCCTTGGTGTCACAAGCTTCGAATTCCAACCAGAGTTCCATGAACTCGCTTGATAGTGGTGCTGGTAGCAAGCCAAAGATTCGTGCCGCCGCTCGTTGTTCGCACTCAGCTTTATCCGGCCGGTCTGCATAGCAGAAAGTGTCTCCTGCGTCGATTTCGACTATGTCGTGAATCAAAATCATCTTCAGAACACGGTTCTGATTTATCTGGGGACAGGCCTTCGGGAAAAGAGATGTCGCCAATAGAGCAAGAGTCCAGCTGTGCTCGGCTGAGTTCTCCCTTCGATCGGTTGCCACCGGGTTGATGCGTCTCGATACAGATTTGAGCTTCTCACATTCGACGATAAATGGGATGATGGATTCTATCATTGGGTCTTTGCCGGACAAGCCTAAGCAGTCCGGTTCGTTTAGAGGATGTTGCGGTTATTCCATCCGAGCTTAAAGCGTTTTGGCCTCTTCCTCCTCATCGCCAGGCTCATCCGGATCCTCTTCAATTTCCCGCCGCCATTTCCGGGAGACCCAGGGGCGGATCAGGCCGTAGAACAAGTAACCGATGAACAGCACCGCCACCATGATTTTGGGTTTGTAGGCGATGATCGCCACCATGCTGATGGCTCCGAGGAACCATGGGATAGTGCGCTTGGTCTTCCAGGACAGGCCTTTGAAACTGGGATATTTCACGGTGCTCACCATCAAAAAGGACAGGAGGATCAGGAGTCCGGGCAGGACCCATTTCCAATTGCCCAACTCGATTTGTTTTTTGCTGAAATCATCCAGCAGCAGCGTGATGGAACAGATCACCCCGGCAGCAGCGGGGATGGGGCAGCCGGTGAAGTCGTTGCTGGGTTTGCCCTTCGGAGCAGATGCGGCGACGCAGTTGAAGCGTGCCAGACGGATCGCGCCGCACAGGATGTAAGCAAAAGCGATGAACCAACCGGCGCGGTCGTTGCTCTCGATATCAATATGGTCCAGCACCAAATGGTGCATCAGAAAAGCCGGGGCCACCCCGA
>JAYUWQ010000365.1:0-1847 GCA_043753485.1 bacterium | reverse complement strand
GAGGGGCAATTGACGGCCACGGTCCATGCGGCGGCTTCCGAAACAGCCACCCAACGGGCCTTGTTGGATGTCCTCGAAACCCGTGCGGGCCGGGTGCTGTGTGCCGGTTTCCCCACCGGCCTCGAAGTGAATCAAAGCATTGTGCATGGCGGGCCTTTCCCCGCCACCTCGGATGGCCGCAGCACCAGCGTCGGCGGGGCGGCGATCTACCGTTTCACCCGTCAGGTCTGCTGGCAGGACACTCCGGATGCCCTCCTGCCGCCCGCCCTCCAGGAAGCCAATCCGTTGAACCTCCGGAGAATGACCGACGGCAAAATCAAGTGATCCCCTCTGCCTTCTGACCTCTGACCTCTGACCTCTGACTGCCAGCTTCGCCCATGTCTCTCCCGATCCGTCCCCGCCGCAACCGTCAGAGCGCCGCCATCCGTGGTCTGGTGCGTGAAACCCGGCTGTCCGCCCGGCAATTCATCCTGCCGCTTTTTATCACGGAAGGCCGCGTGGAAGAGCCCATTGCCTCCATGCCGGGCTGCCAGCGCTGGAGCTTGGAAGGTTTGGTGCGTGAGGCCACTTCAGCCTGGGAAGCCGGAATCCGGGCGATCGTGTTGTTTCCCCGCATTGCTGATGATTTGAAGACCCGACAGGCGGAGGAGGCGTGGAACGACGCCGGTCTGGTGCCACGGGCCATCAAGGCCCTGAAGGCGGCTCTGCCGGATCTCGCCGTGATCACGGATGTGGCGCTGGATCCTTATAACAGCGATGGCCACGATGGTCTGGTGGCCGATGATGGTCAAATTCTGAATGACGAAACCGTGGTCGCCCTCTGCCGTCAGGCGCTTTGCCACGCCCGGGCTGGCGCCACGATCGTTTCCCCCAGCGACATGATGGATGGCCGGGTCGGGGCGTTGCGCACGGCTTTGGATTCCGAAGGTTTCCAAGGGGTCAGCATCATGAGTTACACCGCCAAATATGCCAGTGCCTGTTATGGCCCATTCCGGGGCGCCTTGGATTCCGCGCCCAAGGCCGGGGACAAAAAGACCTATCAGATGGATCCCGCCAATGCCCGCGAAGCGGTGCGGGAGGCGATGCTGGACGAAGCCGAAGGCGCGGACATTCTGATGGTGAAACCGGCGGGTTTCTATCTGGATATCATCCACCAGCTCCGGAGCGAAACCAATCTTCCCCTCGCGGCCTATCAGGTCAGTGGGGAATACCTCATGATCAAGGCCGCCTGCGCCGCCGGTTGGCTGGACGAACGGAAAATCGTGCTGGAATCGCTCACCGCGATCCACCGCGCCGGGGCCGACATGATCCTGACGTATTTCGCGAAACAAGCCGCCCTCTATCTCGCCGAAGGCGGGGAGTAGGGCTCAGGATCTACCGGGTGGTCAAACCTTGGTAAATGTGTCAGCCGCGGGATGCGTGCCGGTGGTACAGGTGATGCCTCCCCGGTTGGCGGCAAGGTGGTTCAGGCAATGCCAGACGTCCTCCGCATCGGCGGACAAGGCCGTGGCCAACGCTTCGGCGGTGGTGGACTGACCTGCCGGCAGGCCGGCTTTGACGGAGGCGAGGAGATGCAGGAAATCCCCCGCCGCCTTCTTGCCGGCTTCCACGCCGGGCTGGTGATAGGCATTGATGTTGACCAGACTGGCGTAAAAGCCGACCGCCCGCTCAAATGTGGCGATGATGATGCCCAGAGTGAAGGCGTTCACTTCCGGAATGCTCAGGGTGAGGCTTTCCCGGTCGTTTTCGTAAAGCGCCCGGCGGGTGCCACGGAGGAACCCTTGCAGGTAGTCGCCGCAAGTCACGCCGGGTTCCACTTCCAAAGCCGGACCGCTCTGGGCTTCGCG
>JAYUWQ010000364.1:0-4497 GCA_043753485.1 bacterium | reverse complement strand
CAGCCTCTTTGTCTGGTCTGCCGTGACATGGTGGACCGGACATGTCTGCACCTATCATGAATTACTCTGGGCGCGCGCCCTGATGGGGATCAGCGAGGCCTTTTATATCCCGGCCGCCCTCGCCCTGATCACGGAATTCCATCTGGGGGCCACCCGCTCGCGGGCCGTCGGCTTCCATCAGATGGGGATTTATGCCGGGATCATCCTGGGGGGATTTTCCGGTTATGTGGCGGATGCGCCGGACTTCGGCTGGCGCTTCGCCTTCAGCGCCTGCGGCCTGATCGGGATCGCTTATGCCCTGCCCCTGTTTGCCCTGCTGCGGAATCCCGCGCCCCCCGCCATCGCTGCTGAACCGGTATCCCTGCCCGGCGCCACCGGCGAGCTTTTCCGCAACAGAAACTTCATCCTGCTGGTGATCTACTTCACCCTGCCAGCCCTCGCGGGATGGGTGGTGAAGGACTGGATGCCGGATATTCTGCGGGAAAAGTTCCACCTCGGCCAGGGCAAGGCCGGGGTCTCCGCCGTGCTGTATGTCCAGATCGCTTCCCTGATCGGCGTCGGTCTCGGCGGTTGGCTGGCGGACCGTTGGATGCGTAAAAATATCCGCGGCCGGATTTTTGTCAGTGCCCTCGGCATGATCCTGTTCCTGCCCTCGCTTTTCGGGGTGGGCAATGCCGGCACGCTCGGCATGGTGGTGATTTTCCTCATGATGTTCGGGCTGGGCTGGGGGTTCTTTGATTGCAATAACATGCCCATCCTCTGCCAGATCGTCCGCCCTCAATTGAGGGCCACCGGTTATGGTTTCATGAACCTGGTCAGCATCTGCTGCGGCGGATTTGCCGATTGGGGATTCGGCGCCCTGCGCGACCGGCACGTGCCCTTGAATCTGATCTTCGGGGCCTTCGCCGGGATTGCCCTGCTCAGCGCCGGGGTGGTGCTCCTCATCAAACCCCGGACCGATCCTGCCAGCATGGCTCCCTCCGCTGGCTCATGAGGCCGGTTGAGCCCGGATGCCTGCCGGGAATGAACCGCAAACTGCAAGGTCCGGAAAACCCGCCGAATTTTCTGGTCACAAAACCGGCCCGGCGGGCCATTATTCCTTGATGATGACGAGCGATCAGGAATTACTGAGGGCCTATGTGACCGGCACCCATGGCGCGTTCCGTGAGCTGGTGGAGCGTCATGCCGGCATGATTTATGGGGCCGCATGGAGGGTCACCGGCGACCGCACCACGGCCGAAGAGGTGGTGCAGGACGTCTTCTGTCTGCTGGCCCGGAAATCGGCGGCCTTGTCAGGACACCCCAGTGTCGCGGGCTGGCTGCACCGGACCGCGATCCATGCCGCCCGCAGCCAGCGGCGCGCGCGGGTCCATCATGAGCAGAAGCTGGCCCGGTTTGCTTCGGAGTCCCGGGAGTCCGGCCAGGAAGAAAACCATCCCGCCGGGGACGGGGAAATCGATTCCGCGATCAACCGGCTGCCCCCGGATGAGCGGGAGGTCGTGGTGCTGCGGTTTTATCAGGATCAGGATTATGCCCAGATCAGTTCCCGGCTCGGGGTTTCTGAAATGGCGGTCCGCAAGCGGGTCTCGCGTGGTCTGCAGCGCCTCCAACGGATCCTCGGACCGTCTGCCGCCGCGGGATTCAGTCCGGCCTGTCTTGCCGGACCCGCCCCGGCCGGGTTGATGCAATCCGTGATCGCGGCCGCTCCGGCAATCCCCCCGGCGTCCGGTTTCCTCACCACCTTGTTTCTTATGAATACCAAACCAGCCCTCGGCATCGCCGCCGCCACCCTGCTCACCGGAGGCCTCACCTGGTGGGGCACCAGCCTTTCTTCGGAAAACCAGCGCCTTGGCGCGGAATTAGCCAGCCTCCGCGCCAGCCTTCCCGATGCCGCCCTTCCTTCGGTCAAAAAGGGGTCAGGGCAGATTACGGAATCGGATGCCCCATCCCCTGCCACCACCTTGGCAGACCTGCAGGCCGCTCTGGAGGCCGAACGCGAAAAGCGCCTTGCCGCCGAACGTGATGCCAAGGCAGTGCGCGACCAAATCGCCTCACTGCAGGGCGAGGTGGTGGTCTCCTATGGCAAAGTCACTCAGATCGGATCCACCCTCGGTTCCGTTTTTACGGAAGCCCTCGCCCTGGTCGAACTGGAGAAAAATGGCAAACTCGCCACCCCGGAGGGGGAAACCCGCTTTGGCAAATTTCTCGAACAAGCGGGCTCCATTTCCGGACTGTCCAAGGAGATCATCAACTTCGAAGATGTGCCTGAAGAGGGCAGCCGTTTTATTGCCTCGGCTTATGGTGCCGCCTTCGGACTGGAGGAGGCAGACCAGGAAAAAGTCGCCGGTTTCTTTTCCAAACGGCTGGAGGAGGCGGGCGCGAAAAAATTCACCCTGGCCAATCTTCCCGCGCGCGGTTCCGCGGAGTTCCACCCGTGGCTGGAACAACGCTGGGCTTTTTTTGAGGAAAGCCGCGGCCAGCTCCGGCAGCTCATTCCGGAGGCCAAACAATCAGCCTTTGATCAGATGATTGAAAAAGGAGGCTACGGCTTCAAAAATCTGACTGTTAAAGGAATGCCGCTGATGTTCTCCCTTGGAGGAGATCCGCGCTGAGGCCTTTTCCTCGTTTTCGAACCCTTCCCAACCACCCACCATCATGAACCAAGCCGAAAAACAGAAAATGCTGCGCACCAACACCCTGCTCTGGCTGGCGGCCATGATCCTGCCGGGTATTTTTTATATTGCCTTCGCCTCCACCCGTTTTCCGTGGCCGGTGCTTATGCCCTTTTTGTTGTTCGGGGCTCTGCTGGCTTCCAATCAAATGCTGGCCAGGGCCATCGGAAAACCTGTCGGCGATCCAGGACCGGACAACAAGCCCGGGGACTGAGTCATCAAGGCCATGTCACCGCCGCCGGGGCACGCTGGCCCTTGCCCCTGGTTTTTGTCAAGGTGTCACCCAGTTCCTCCCGGGCGGCCTGGGCGAGCGCTGACAATTGCTGCACCGCGGTGGGCTCGGTGGCGGCCAGGTCCTTGGTTTCACCTGGGTCCGTTTCCAGATCATACAATTCCAGCCCGGCCGTGGCGCGGCCGTGTTTTCCGGTCAGGCCATCGGCCCCGGCCTTTTCGATGGTCCGGTAGGCATGAGGCAGCATCAGCTTCCACTTTCCACTGCGCAGAGCCTGCAGTTCGTGATTGCCATAGTAGAACACGAAAGATTCATGCGGTGACTTTGCCCCGGCTTCCCCGCGCAGCAGCGGGCCGATGTCCTTCCCGTCGATCTTTTTTTCCGGCAGGGCCGCACCCGTCAGGGCCGCCACCGTGGGCAGGATATCGATCGTTCCCGCCAGCTCCCGGCAGACCGTCCCGGCCGGAATTTTCCCGGGCCAGCGCATCAGGCACGGCACCCGGATGCCACCTTCCCAGCAGGTCCCCTTGGACTCCCGGAAAGGTCCGGCGCTGCCCGCATGGTTGCCGTAGATGGACCACGGGCCATTGTCACTGGTAAAAATCACGAGGGTGTTTTCATCCAGCCCCTCGGTTTTCAAAGTCGTCAGAATTTCACCCACCGCCCAGTCGATTTCTTGGATCACATCCCCATACAGGCCCTGGGCCGATTTCCCTTTGAACTTGTCACTCACATAAAGCGGCACGTGGGGCATGGAAGGCGCGACATAGAGGAAAAACGGCTTGGTTTTGTGCTCGGTGATGAACTTCACGGCACGCTCCGCATAACGTGTGGTCAGCGTCGCCTGATCCTCGGCAGACACTTCCGGATCCGCGGCCGCGGCATTTTCCATCAAAGGCAGAGGGGGATAATTCCCCTTTTTGGCATTCGGATTCTCAGGCCACATGTCATTCGAATAGGGCAGCCCGAGATACTCATCAAACCCCTGCTTCACCGGCAGCAGATCCGGGTGGTCCCCCAGGTGCCACTTCCCGAACATCCCTGTGGCATAACCTTTCGCCTTCATGACTTCGGCGAGAGTGGTTTCATCAGGATTCAGACCGGTCCGGCTCTTCGGCCCCAACGCCCCATTGATGCCGACGCGCGCCGGATAACAACCCGTCAGCAAAGCCGCCCGCGACGCCGAGCACACCGGCGCCGCCACATAAAAGTCGGTAAACCGCATCCCCTCCGCCGCCATCCGGTCGAGGTTGGGCGTGGTGTAACCCTTCGCCCCCTGCACCCCGATATCCCCGTAACCCTGGTCGTCGGTATAGATCATCACCACATTGGGAGAAGCCGCCCCCGGAGAGGTGACGATCAAATTGAGCAGGAGTAAAAGAAGGACGCGGTTCATGGGAATGACACAGTCTACGCAGCCGGAAGTGGCTCCTGCTCCATAAAAATGACCACGTCTCCGTCAATCCGGACCGGTTGCCGGACGAATACAAACATGCCGTCTGGATTATACTCGACTTTTTCCTGACAAAACGTAATTAGGCATCCTTCCACATTATGAACACCGATCCATCCTCTCCCGCCGCCGATTCCCTG
>JAYUWQ010000363.1:0-1848 GCA_043753485.1 bacterium | reverse complement strand
CAAAATCGCGCTGGAATTCCCCGTCGCCGCGGATGCCTCCCTCCGGCAGTTCGGCTTCGTCCTTGAAAAGCAGGGCATCAAGGATTTTGCCGGCGTGGCTGTCGGCAATGATTTTGGAGGTGCCGACCAATGCTTCCGTGGGCGGATCACCCAACTCCTCGCGCAGGGCCTTTTGGCGGATAATGGCGGCCCGCACATCATAGGAGGCCTCGACGAGGCGGCTGGTCAGGGCGAGCTGATGTTCGAGGACCATCAGGCTGACAATGTCGCTGGTGGGGCGGGGGTAGTTTTTTGCCGGGAAAAACCGTTCGAGGTTTTGCAGGTTGGAGGCCTGGTGGGTATCGAGGGTGATGGTGCCTTCCTGATCCTGGGCGATGGCGTTGCCACGGTGCACCACATTCCCATGCTCTCCCGTGACGAACCATCCCCCCCAGCGGATATTGATCGGACTGGTGTGGTCAATCAGGGAAGTGCCGGCCTGAAACAGCACGCTGCCCTCTTTGTCAGGGAAGACCGACCGGATCATGACTCCGGGGACGCGGTTGGTCATATTGCCGCCATGGCAGTCGAGGCAATTTTGGGGACGGTCCAGCCGGGGGACCGCGCGGTCTGTCCGGTGGAAATCCAGCAGATGAAAGATGGGGCCCAGCACCGGGTCGATGGTCGCAAACTCCATCTGGCCTCCGGGCACCCAGCCCGCGTAGGACTCGTCATTGAAATAAAGCGCCCGGGGATTCCATGGCGTGATCCGGTCCTTCTGTACACTGGTTTTGGAAAACACCAGGGTCTGGCTGGATTCGGGGATTTTCATCTGCCGCAGCACCGCCCGCATCGCTTCCAGATCACTGCCGGCGGGAAGGGTGAACTTCCCGCTCTGCAACTCCGCATCAAGGGTCGTGCCCGGATCAGCCAAGGGTGCGCTCCAATAATTGTGCGGGGCTTCCTCGTAGGCAATGGTCTGCGCGGCCGCGGGCCTTGCCATGAGGGCCTGGCCCGTCAGAATCAGCAGCAGCAGGGGATGAGGACGATGCGGAATCATACTTAAGATAAATAACGACACCGTTGTCCGGATTTGTCAATTCCGTGGATCCGCATTCCCGGAAGGGATGGACCCTACTTGGCCGCCGCCGCGGAGGCGGGCGCCGGGGCCGGCCGCGGGGCGGAACGGCGCCAGATCAAAGAGGCCCCCCGTGGTCTGCGTACCCATGCGGTAAAAATCGCGTGGCATCCCGCCGGACTGGCGGCGGAGTGCGGAAAGGGCAGGGCCTTGCGATGAGCCGCTTCCGCCGCTTGTTCCGGAATGCGGTCCCGAAATTTCCCCTGTCCGCTTTGGAATAGCGGGGCAACTTACGGGATGATTCCAGAAACTTCCGCCGCCGCGCGCCGTCACATTGTGCTCTATGATAACGAGTGCCCGCTCTGCACCTTTCAGATGCGGGTGCTGACGTGGCTGGACTGGTTCGGGACGCTGAGCCTGATCCCTTTGTCCCATGAATCGGCGGCCCGGCTCGCGCCCCACCTGTCACGGGCCGATTTGCAGGAAGCGATTCATTGTATTGCCAGGGATGGACGGATTCACCGGGGGGCGCGCTGCATCCGGTTTGTCGGCATGCGGCTGCCCTTGCTGGTGCCGGTGGCCCTCGTGCTGTGGATTCCGGGCGTGATCCAGGTGGCCGAAGTGGTGTATCAATGGATCAGCCGGAACCGCCTGCTGCTCAGCCGGCTTTTTGGCTGCAAGGGCGCCTGCGCGATTCTTCCGCCCCGGGCGCGGGCGCAGGATGATCTGCCTTCCTGAGAAAGATGGGGAAAGTGGCGCGTTCTTCGAAGCGGGAGATCCTTTCCCATCAC
>JAYUWQ010000362.1:0-4504 GCA_043753485.1 bacterium | reverse complement strand
TTCCCCATCCGGAACCGGTGATCTGCGGCCCAGGGGGCGAGTCGTTCGTCGTCGTAAATTCCTATTCTGAGGTCGAACAAAATCCCCTTCAATGCCATCCGCTCCATGTCAGAGAGGTTCCTTCTCTTCGGATCATCCCGGCACGGATCATCTTGCACCTCAGCGGGACGGGTTTGCATGAATTCAACGCGCTGCATTGCCGCATCCATTTGCTCGCGTTTCCTTTTCCAATTAAAAGCGGTTTGCCAGCGGTTTGCCAAATCCGACGCCAACGGTGGGGGATATTCAACGCCCCTTCCGAAAATTTCCCCCAAGCACCAAGCTTGTTCATCTGGCGTGGCGTGATGCAGGCTTTCCTTGAATTGCCCGTAAAATTCCGGCTCATAATCAGGAGGGGTTTCCTTCTGCTGCGCGTCCAGCCCCCTGCCATCTTCCTCTCCCTGAAACTTTTCAACTCTCCCGCTAGACTGTTTCGTAGGGGAATTTGAGGGCGTTTTCTTCATGTCGTCGGCAAGGGTTCAGGCGGTTTTCTGATCGGGGAGTGTGATGGTTTTCCTGTCCGAGTCTTGCTCCGGCCGGAGGGTCCAGAAGGCTTTCCCGTTGGCGGCTGAGACGGCATTCAGGTAATGCTGGCGGGTCGTTTGCTCGGTAGTGTGTCCCATTTCCACGCTGGTTTTCTTCAGGTCGTTGGTGTCGGCCAGGCGGTAAGAACCGAAACAATGCCGGAGGGTGTTTTCGTCCCATTCCGCGATCCCGGCTTTTTCGCGGGCTTCAGCAAAGTCATTCCGGTAAGCCTGACCGCTTGGCTTCCCTTCAGTGCGCCCGGTCGGGAAGATGGGACCGGTAAGCTGGCGATGGGGTTTCAGCCATGCCTTCAGGGCAGGGGTGATGTCAACGAAACGCTTAACCTCCCGCTTCCGCCCCGCGCCCTTCCTTTGTGTGACTTCCAGCTGGCCACCTTCAAAGCTGATCTGCTCCCACGTCAGGCGCTCGGCTTCAGCGTGCCGGAGTCCGGCGAAAAGTTGGACAGCAACGGCGGGAAGGGACCGCCTGGGGCAGGCCAGGAGGAGTTTCGCGCATTGGCTCACGCTGAGGATGGCGGCACGGGCGACGCTCGGGCGCGGCATCTCCACCTGTGCAAAGGGACTGACGGCGATATGGCGGCGCTTCACCGCATGGGCAAACAGTCCATGGATGCGCATGAGGGTTTCCCGCCTGTTGGAATCCGTGCCGCACTTTTCGTTTACCCATCGTTCAATCTCCGGCGCCGTGATGGTTGCCGCCTGACGGTCGCCAAAAATCTGGGCAAACGCTCCCAGCCTTCCCCCTGTGCCATCCGCCCCGGCCAAGTCCCGCAGGGTCCGGGTATGCACTCCCTTGGTTTCAGCGGCAGAAATCCGGCTGGCCACCAGTTCGGAGACGGTAATGGGAATGAGTTGGTTGGCGATGGACGCCAGGAACAAATCCACGCAGTCATTCAGGCGCGGGCGCGGTTCCGGCATTGCCGCGATGGCTTCCCGGAAACGGATCAATGCAGCCCGTTCATCGTCGGAGACGCTGCCGTGGCGGGTGCCGTGGTTCTCTGATTCGACGCTCTTGCGCTTTATGAAGGCTTCAGCCTCCCCCTTCTGCCCCTTTTTGAAATACTTGAACCGGGCCGTGTCCCCTTCCAGCCATCTTGCCTTCCATTGGTAAGCGGAATTTGAGAGCTCAATCAGGGATGGTTTGCCGCGCATGGGAACGCATCGGGCAGCACCAGGGAGCACGCAAGCGGATATACATAGCGTATACGATTTCAGGGAAGTCTTATGGAATAAGGATTAGCTCCGCATTCGTAATGCGCGGGTCAGCGGTTCAAATCCGCTCACCGGCTCCATCGTTTCCTCCGCAGAGTGCCAAAAGAGGTTGGATTGCTAGCTGTTGGTGGTCACGTTCAGCCTGAAGAAGACACGGCGTTGATCAGCAGCGAGGGTTACGGCGGTGCGCCGGGCATCAGGCTGGGGCCCTCCAGTGAGGACGGTGACAGCCGCCGCCCCTTGCCAGTCCGAGGCGGTCGTGCGCCATGCGACCGCCTGCCATGGGCCGCCGGGATTGCGGGCTGACTCCAACTGGTAACTGACGCCGGGCGGCAAGGGGGACGGCAGATCGAAGGTCACCGTTACCGAATTCTTGGCGGCATCATAATCCAGGGACATTCCTTGCCATGCTTCACCGGGCTGAGGGCCCGGTTGGGTGCCGGACGATTGAAGCGCGTATTCCAACAGGTTTTTCCAGCCGTCCTGATCAGGGTCGTCGGTGGGCCCTCGCTGTCCGGCGGGCAGGCGGGCCCCCCAGGCAGGGTAGTCCATGAGGGGACTGCGGAGAGAGAGGCGGAGGGTATAGGGGCCGTGGCCCGGGACGGGAGCACTGACTTTTACCTGCCAATGGCCGGTTTGGGGAGAGGTTTGGGTCAGCGTGACATTCCGGCCGTCAGGCGACGTGATCGAATCCGGAATCACGGGCTGGCCGGAGGGGGTGAACAGTTCCAAAACAGGAGAGAGGGCCGGCTGGCTGAGGGGAGGAGGAGTGGTGGTGCGGAGCTCGATGGTTTCTCCAGCCTCTGCAAAAAACGTGTAAACATCCTCGTTATCGATTGGAGCCGGGGTGCCCAGAGTGAGGGCTTCCACGAGGGTTTCCTGTTGGGCGGGGAGCTCAAGGGCCCGGCTTTCCAGTCGCATGGAGTAATCATCGGCGGTGATAAGCATGGCGCTGTGGTTGGTGTTGTAACGCGTCAGGCTATGGGCGTCCGGGGGACTGCGGAAGGAGTAAAGCCCCTGTCCACCCGCGCCCGTGATAAAAAGAGGGGTCCCAAAATAATCAAGCCGCTCATAAAAGTGGTCGTGGCCGCAGAGGATGGCGTCGACAAGTTTGAGCTCGTCCCAAGTCATCCAACTGGCGGCCGCCCGGAATCCTGAAGTAAGGGGCGGTTGATGGAACACGGCCAGCTTCCAGCGGGCCGTGGAGGCGGTAGCTTGGGCGGTCAGCCAGGATTTTTGCGCGGCGATGAGGTCTGGCCGGTTTGGCACATCCGCATCAAGCACAAAGATATCAACGGGCCCTTGCCGCACGGCGTAGTAACTCACTTCGGGATTGTGCACCGCTTCGCGGTCAGTCGGAAGGCGGGGGATGCTTCCAGGATTGCTGTGAAAATAATCCAGATAGTCGTGGATGGTACCCCCATTCGCAGGATCGGGCGCGGAATCGTGATTCCCTACGGTGGGGAAGAATCGTTGCGTGGACGAGGTTTGAAGCGGGAACTTTTCGTCCGCACGGCGCTGGAGGAAAGGGCCGAAATAGGCGCCGACGTTGAATTCCCATGCATTTTGGATTCCGGGGAAGCCCGGATCGTTGTCCTCGTTACTGTCCAGCAGTCCGTAGGTGTTATCCCCGGTGGAAATGATGAACGCTGGATTCCAGCCCCGCATCATGCCCGAAATTCCCGCCAAGGCCGCACCGCTCACTCCAAAATCCCCAATGACCCCAAATCTGATGGAGCGGTCCAGTCCAGGGAGCAGTGTGCCGCTGACCAAACTACTGGAGGAAAAGGGCTCCCGGCCTTCATCGGGCAGGTCGTCAGGATCAGCCCATGCGGGTCCGGTCAGCCCGACTGCCATGAGGATTCCAAAGCCAGTGAAGCGAAAAGTGGCCAAGCTTGAATGCATGATCCCCGCCATGATGCATATCCACGGGCAGGGTGACAAGATCCGAGGTGAGAATTAGCCCTGATTACCAGATGTGCCTTCTCCCCGGGGGCAGGCAAATAGAGGGAATCGTGGCGTCAATGGCCTGAGCCAACCACTGGTTGAGAAAACGGCGAAGGAGAAGTGGGAGTGGGAGAGATTAAAATGCGGGCAGCCAGCGAACTGGGCCGCGCCGGGCGGGGGGCCGACAAGGCGGGTGACGAACTGACTGCCTCTGACTTCCTACTTAGAGCGCCGAGGCGGGCTTCCAACTGACGCAAGCGGCGCTGAATTTTCCGTAACCGCTCCTTCTGCTGAAAATAGACCACCCAGATTCCCAAGGTGATGGGGAGAACCATCCAAACCATGACTACCCAAAATTGCCCGGGGGAAGGCGCACCGGGGAGGGCTGCCGTGATCAGGCTGTAGGATGCGGTGGTGGAATTCACAAAAATCGCAGCAGACATGACTCGAAAAATATTATGGAAAATATGGATGTCGTGTTGGGGTGAGTCAATCTCGAAATATATAATATCGCTTCGTATCACTTAATAAGAAACAATTTTGTGCTACTTAGTTATTTCCATAAATTAAATACTTTTGGGAATTTTTGTGCGATGGAAAAACTGTAGAGATTATAAGGAAGTCGCGGCAATTCTTCGTTGCTTTTTCGGAGGACGAACTAGCGTGACCCCAGTGAAATTATCCTCCCCGGAAGCCCGCGCTGGTGCGCACGAGATGACGCGCGCCCTGATGATCCTCGTGATGGCGTTTATAGTGGCGGC
>JAYUWQ010000361.1:0-12288 GCA_043753485.1 bacterium | reverse complement strand
GGATGTCCCAGATGACCCGCTACCAGCCCGCTGCCGCCACCATTTCAAATATCGTCTCCCCCGTCCTGAATCACAACGACATCAACACCAATAACTTTGCAGGACGCGGTGCTGGTGGCCTTTTCTTCCAGGATCTCGCCATTCCCGGCGACACTGCATCCACTGACGACAGCACCTTCCTCACCGTCGCCAATACCAAGCTCGACCTCTCCGGCCCCGGCCCGTGGACGCTGAATATCCATGCCGACGACGGCATCGCCGTCCGCATCATCGGAGCCACCGTCACCCAGGTCGGTGGCAGTGGGGTCGCAGATTTCTCCTATGGCGACGGAGCCTACAACACCATCGGCGGTGCTGATTGCAATGTCCGCGTCACCTTCACCGTGCCCGCCGCAGGCCAATACGATGTCCATTTCACCCACTGGGAAGGTACCGGCGGCGCCTACTACGAGATGTCCATGGCCCCCGGCGCATGGCTCAATGACTGGGACACCCAGTGGACCCTCGTCGGCGGCCCCTACACTGGCACCCCCGCCCTGCCAAACTCCGCCGCTCTCGGCATGACCCCGCCCACCACCCCCGGCTGGTGGAACGTCGTCACAAGACCCGTCGTCTTCGCCGCGAACAACCCCACCACCTACAACAGCCACTTGGAGAAGCTGATCGCCGACTACGTAGCGGCAGTCGCTGGAGCCGCCGCGCCGCTCGGATCCGGGGAAGTCCCCATCATGAACCTCGCGGACCTCAATAATCCGAACCGCGAGATGCTCAGCAATGACATCGATTTCCCCGCCACCGGGGCCGATGATAACAACTTCGCCACCGCAGCCCTCGGCACCTTCCGGTTCAATGCCGGCGTCCACACCTTTAATATCCGCTGCGACGACCTTTGTGCCATCCGCTTCGGCAGCGGCGCCCAGATCCTCGGGCGCGTCAGCATCCTCACGAATGGCTCCATCGATCCCTTCGACCCCAGCACCTTCATCTGGTGGCAGGCCGCAGGCGACATCAATTGCAAGATGGTCGTCAGATTCCCCACCACCGGCGACTACGAATTCCAACTCTTCCACGCGGAGGGCACCGGCGGGTCCGCTGCCGAAGTCTCATGGCTCCCCGGTGTCCAGACCGAGGATTTCTCCGGCGCATGGATTCCCCTCGGCGACTCCACTCCTCTCGCCCCCGTCCTCCCCATCTCCCTGCCTGGCATCCCCACCGACCCTGGCATGTGGTCCATCCACGAAGTCCGCAACGTAGGCGAGCAGATCACCAGCATCCAGCAGGCCGCAGCCTTCCTCAATGACCCCAATGTCGGCATCCACACCGACTCGCAGTCCCCTGTGATCAACCACGTCGACGACGGCGGCCCTGGCGTCGGCGGCTACTTCGCCGGCGACCGGAATCTCCCCGGAGAAACCCCCGGGACGAACGAGGACGACTTCGCCATCGCGGCCAAGGCCTTCCTCTACACACCCACCGCCGGTCTCTATACCATCGTCCTCAAGACCGGCGATGCCGCTGCTGTCCGCCTCCCCGGCAACCGATTCCTCGCGGTCACGAAAGTTAATACAGCCAACTCCCTCACATGGGACCCCGCGGACCCGAGCACCATCTCCGTTTCGTGGAACGGCACGGCCACCACCGACGACGCCATCACCCGCGGGCTAGTCTACCTCCCCGCCGGATACCAGCCCATTGAGCTCGTCTCCTATGACCGCGCAGGCGGCTGGAATGTGGAAGTCTACGCCCGCCCGGGAAATGTGACCGGCACCGCCGAATATGTCCTCTCAGGAACCGCCGCCTTGGGCAATGCCATCATCCAGGGAGATTGGCGCCTCATCGGCCACACCGCCGAGCCCTCCCTCGCCATCCCCGGCATGGTCGGCCAGTGGTCCGTCCGCCAGAGCCCCCATGCGGCGGCTGCACCGGCGGCCCCTTGGGACACCATCAACGCCTACACATGGCTCACAGGTCAGACCATCACCCCTGTCACCGTGGACTGGATCAACTACAATGACCCCGGCTTCGGCGGCCCCGGCAGCATCGTCAACGACCTCCCCATCCCGATGAATACCGCCGGCACCGCCTCGGACGACAACAACTACGCCACCGAAATGCGCGGCACCCTCCGCATCCCTGCAGATGGCACCTACTACCTGGGCTGGCAGGGCGACGACGGCGGCTTCATCGAATTCGAGGGGGTTGCGCCCCCCCTCTTCACCCGCATCGTCGCTGCCGGCGTGGCCAATGGCATCGTCACCAGCACCGACGGCGTGCTGGGAGCCCGTATCGAGGTCAACGGCGGCGGCGGCAATACCCGCACCATCGGCGCCGTCACTCTCCCCGCCGGCGACTACCCTATCCGCTGTTTCTGGAGGGAAGGCACCGGAGGTTCCTACTTCGAGATCTTCGCCAGCCCAGCCGGCGGAGACGCCACCATGGTCAGCCTGCTCAAAGCCAACGGCTCCAGCATCGGCACCGACGTCGCCGGCATCCAGATCCAGGGCACCAGAATCAAAGTAGTGGACGCCGCCCTCACCCCGACGAAGGCGTTCACCTTCGCCTGGGAATCCATCCCCGGCCTCACCTACCAGGTCCAGAGATCCACCAACCTCACCAACTGGGCACCCGTCCTCCCCGCCATCACCGCGGTGGACACCACCACAAGTTGGACCACCCCCTCCCCAATCGCCCCCGCCGACCCCCGCTACTTCTACCGCGCGGTCATCCCCTGACCAGCACTCCCCGGGCACTTCGGCATTCCGGGCCCACACAACATAGCAGACCACGCTGGTTCCGTCCCGCACAGGTCTACCACCGCCGGCAGCGGCTGCCCCTGGCAGCCGCTGCTTCATGTTGACGGCTTGGGACGCTGGTTTGTGAAAATCAATATCACGAGTCGTTTAAACCTGCCCCACCCGTCGAGGAGACCAAAGCGCAGGGCGGCACCTGATTTTCACTGTCGCGGTGCCCGGCACGATGCGTTCCTGCGCCGGACCCCCATCCCCTATGCCAACTCCCCCCTCAGGCTCCCCCCCTTATTCCGAACCCTGTTTCTGCTGACGCTGCTCTCCGCCTCTGTGGCCGCCTGTATCACCGCAACGATTCTGCTCTTCACCCGGCCGGTCCAGCTCCCCGTCGCTTCTGCAGCTTCACCCTTATCGGCCGGGACCCAGGTTCCCCGTCCCGCAGGACCGCTCCCGCCTTGGGGAGAACTGGTCAAATTACCGATTGTCACCCAGAAACCTGACGAGTTCATCAATGAGGCTGCTTTGGCAGCCGGGCCGGGGAACTGGCATTTCCAGGACATGGCGGCCGGGCAGGTAAAACAATTCCTCGTCGATTCCGGCATGCTGGCAGCAGCCGTGGAGACATTGCTTTTGCCGGAGACCGCCGAATCCCACCCCGGCGGCCTGACCATCCGGGTGCCCGATGAGATCGTTTTGGGTATGAGCGCGCCGACCAGAAAAAAGATTTACTCGCTTCCCGGCAAAAACCCTCTGAACAACTATCAAAAATTCCCCTTCACCTTTCTCAAAGGCCGGGCCAGCACCGCCCTTGGCCGGGACCTGCTGCCGGCGACGCAGAAGCTGGTGCTCGATATGATGTATGTCATCGGAAATATGGATTGTTTCGCGGACATCGGACCGGTCCTCCGGCAGCTCGCCGACAAAACCGGGCAGCATCAGTTGATCAAGCAGCTCACGCGGCAGGAATCCCTGCTCCTCAAACTCAAAATCCAGCCTCACAGCAATGTGAATCATCTGTTGGCCTGGTGGGGCAAAGGAGGGCGGCACAAGGATCTCCATTCCCTCCTCGAGTCGCTGACCAGTGTCCCCGGTGGTGCCACCATTGATGCCGCCCACCTCATGCCGGGTTTTGCCCGCCGGAGACTCTATACCTTCCCCGACAAGGCCCTGGAAGGCAAACACGGCTACGACTGCCACTATTCCTCCCTCAATTTTTTCCTCGGCGAACCGGATAATTCCTTTCTTGAGCCCGCCAGGGAAACCGCGGTGCTCGCAGGCGATTACAATAGCGTTTCCGGCCCCGGACCATTTGGAGACCTGATCCTCCTCACCGATGCTGGGGTCAATGTGGTCCACTCCTGCGTTTACATCGCGGACGATGTCGTTTTCACCAAAAACGGAACCAGCGAAATGCAGCCTTGGCTGCTGATGACGCTGGAACAGGTGGAAGCCGCTTACCCTTCGGAAAAACCATGGGGGAGGTTAACTTACCGTCTGAAGGAGCCGAAGCTCTGACGCGGGGCCATCCGGAAAAACCCCCTCCCCTAACCTGAATCCACCCAGCTTCCTGCCGCAGGCCCGCGGCTCCTTCACGGGCACGGATGATGTGGAATTCCGCAGATGCGGACATACTTCCCCGCCAATTGCGCTATTTTACGGGAGGCGGCCCCGCGCCTTGCCTGCCCGCCGTCCTTCCCTCATTCCGATCCCACGACCATGAAGCCGCTCCTCGTTTTCCTTCTGATGGTTTTCCCGTGGGGATCTGTATCCGCCGCAGCCACCGCAGCGCACCCCAATATCATCATGGTTTTCATCGATGACATGGGCTGGGGCGATTTTTCCTGTTTTGGCAACAAGGAAGCCTCTACACCCCACGTGGACCGGCTCGCAGCCGAAGGCCTGCGCTTTTCCCAATTTTACGTCAACTCCCCGATTTGTTCCCCTTCCCGCTGTGCCCTCACCACCGGCCAGTATCCCCAGCGCTGGCGCATCACCTCCTTTTTGAATAACCGCGCCGCCAACGAAAAGCGGGGCGTCGCCCAATGGCTTGACCCTGCGGCCCCCACCCTGGCCCGCGTCCTCCAGCAGAGCGGCTACGCCACCGGCCACTTCGGAAAGTGGCACCTCGGCGGCCAGCGCGATGTCGATGATGCCCCGCCGATCACCGCCTACGGTTTTGATGAATCCCTCACCAACTTCGAAGGCATGGGTCCCAAACTCCTGCCTCTCACGTTCAAGCCCGGAGATGCCAAACCCGGCAGGATCTGGGCTGACGCGGAACGCCTCGGCGCCCCCGTCACCTGGATGCCGCGCTCCGCCATCACCGGTGGTTTCATAGACCGCGCCCTGCCCTTTATCAGTCAGGCCGCGGAGACCGGCCAGCCTTTTTATATCAATCTCTGGCCCGATGACGTGCACGGCCCGCTCTGGCCGCCAGTCGATCAATGGGCCAACAGCAAACGTGGACTCTATCATGCCGTCCTCCAGGAAATGGACCGGCAGTTGGGCCGGCTCTTCGACCACATCCGCAATACCCCGGCCCTGCGTGACAACACCCTTATTCTCGTCTGTTCCGACAACGGCCCTGAGCCCGGCGCCGGTTCCGCCGGTCCCTTCCGCGGCGCCAAGACCACCCTCTTTGAAGGCGGCATCCGTTCCCCGCTGATCGTCTGGGGTCCGGGTCTGATCAGCCCATCCCAAGCCGGCCATCACAACGAATCCTCCGTCTTCGCGGCCTTCGACCTGGTGCCCTCCCTGATGGCCCTCGCCAAAACGACTCCTCCCCCCGGCACTTCCTTTGATGGCGAAAATCTGGCTTCCGTTCTCCTCGGCGAAACCGCCGGCTCGCGCACCGCTCCGATCTGCTGGCGCCGGCCGCCCGACCGCGCCACCTGGACAGCTTCACCCGGAGTCATGGAGACGCTTCCGGATCTCGCCATCCGTGAAGGCGACTGGAAACTGCTCTGCACCTACGACGGCACCAGCCCCCAGCTCTACCACCTCGGAGAGGACCGCGCCGAATCCCATAACACCGCCCACCGGAATCCTGACATTACGGCCCGCCTCACCGCCGCCGTGCTGGCTTGGCACCGGTCCATGCCACCGGACCAGGGCCCTGCTCTCGCCAGGAAACTGCAGACCTCCCCCGGGCGGTCTCTCCCGCGCAAGTCCCGGGCACCTGCCGCCGGGCCATGACCCGTCACTAACTCCTTTCCCCTATGAAGACCAGCCGTCTCCTTCCCGCAATCCTTGGAGAAACGCGGCGTCCGCCGCCCCATCGCCATCGCATGCAATCCGCTCTACTCCTCCTCACCGGCCTTGCCTTGATGGCCGGCGCCGCTCCGGCAGCTCCCTCCGCCCCGCCAAATATCGTCCTCATTTTCGCCGACGATCTCGGCTGGAAGGATGTCGCGTATAACAATGATGGAGGTTTCATCGAAACGCCCCACCTTGACCGGATGAAACAGGAGGGCATGTCTTTCCCCCAGGCCTATGCCCCCGCCGGGAATTGCGCGCCCAGCCGCGCCTGCCTGCTCTCCGGCAAATACGGACCGCGCCATGGGGTCTATGCTGTCGGTTCCACGGACCGGGGACCCAAAGAGAAATTCCGCCTCGATCCCGTGCCTAATACCCCGCAGTTGAACCCGGATTTCGTCACCATGGCGGAATCCCTGAAAGCCCTGGGCTACGTCACCGGGCACTTCGGCAAGTGGCATCTCGGCAGTGCCGGCCAAGGCACCGGACCCCGTCAACAGGGCTTCGATATCAGTCCCCCGGATCTGATCCCCACCGGCGAAGCAGACCCTGCGGACGAACCCGCCCCCACCAAAAAACGGGGCCAGGCCAAAAGGCAATCCTCGCCGGAAAACCCGAAGAAAATCCAGTCCATCACAGATGCCGCCTGCCACTTTATAGCTGAAAACAAGTCCCGGCCCTTCTTTGCGTTCGTCTCCCACCACGCCGTTCACTCCCCGCTCCAGGCCCGTCCGGAGACCCTCGCCCGATTTCAGGAAAAAGCGGCATCAGCCAAAACCCCTCACGTCCCTGCCCTGCTCGCCGCCTGCATCCACGACATGGACGACGGCATCGGCCGCCTCCTGACACAACTCCGGACCGAGGGCATCGATCATAACACCCTGGTCATCTTCACCAGTGACAACGGTGGCCCGCCCCCTGCCGACAACGAACCGCTGCGGGGGGCCAAAGGCGGCTATTATGAAGGCGGCCTCCGGGTGCCGGTCCTCGCCCGCTGGCCGGGCCGGATCAAACCCAACGCCCTCTGCGGGGCACCGGTCATCAACCTGGATCTCTACCCCACTTTTGTCCACGCCGCCGGAGTCACTCCCGCCGCAGACCTTGACGGCGAAAGCCTGCTCCCGCTCTTCACGGGAGCCGCCGGCCTGAAACGCCCCGCGATCTTCTGGCACTTCCCCGGCTATCTCGACAAGCCCGTTCCCCGCGGCCGCGACCCTGTCTTCCGCACCCGCCCGGTCAGTGTCATCCGTCAGGGCGACTGGAAGCTTCACCTCTACCATGAGGAATGGCTGCTGGATGCCGGGCGTGACCTGCTTGCCACCAACCGGGCCGTTGAACTCTATCACCTCGCCGGAGACATTGGTGAACGCACCGACCTCGCCAATACCGAGACCGCCAAACGCGATGAACTCCTCGCCAGCCTGCTGGCGTGGATGGAAAAATCCCACGCCCCCTTTCCCAAGGCCAAATGAACCGGACCACCCGCCACCTGGCAAACCTCCCGCGCCTGTCCCGAAGCAGCCACCCCTTCCAGCCATGAGACTCCTCCCCGTTCTATTTTCGTTCCTTGTCCTGATGGCTGCTTCATGCGCCTCGGAGCAGCGCCCCAACATTGTCGTCTTTCTCGTCGATGACATGGGCGTCATGGACACCTCGCTGCCTTTTTTAACAGATTCCACCGGCAAACCGCAGCGCTATCCGCCCAATGACTACTACCGGACGCCGAATATGGAACGCCTCGCGGCCCGGGGCATCCGCTTCAATAACTTCTGCGCCATGAGCGTCTGCTCGCCCTCCCGGATCTCCCTCATGACCGGACAGAACGCCGCCCGGCACCGCACCACCAACTGGATCAATCCCGATCAGGACAACCGTGGCCCCAACGGCCCGCCGGATTGGAATTGGCAGGGCCCCGGGAAGGAGGCCGTCACCCTGCCGGCTCTGCTGCGCACCAATGGCTACCGCACCATCCATGTGGGCAAAGGCCACTTTGGACCGCGCGGGTTTGACGGGACGGATCCCACCAACCTTGGTTTTGATATCAATGTGGCCGGCGGCTCCATCGGCGCTCCCGGGAGCTATTTTGCCACCCAGCACTTCGACCGTCCGCAGAACCCCAAAAAACAGGGAAAAGCCCCGTCCGGCAATCAGGCGGTGCCAGGTTTGGACAAGTATCATGGCCAGGACGTCTTCCTCACCGAAGCTCTCACCCTTGAGGCCAAAGCGCATGTCAGCGCTGCAGTGAAGGAAAAAAAGCCCTTCTTCCTCCACTTGGCCCATTACGCCGCGCATGCGCCTTTCAATTCAGATCCCCGCTTCGCCGCCCACTACACCCACAGCGGCAAGCCCGCCAACGCCCAGGGGTTCTCCACCCTCATCGAAGGCATGGACAAATCGCTCGGGGACCTGCTCGACCATCTTGACGCCCTCGGGATCGCGGACCACACCCTTGTTATTTTCCTTGGTGACAATGGCACGGACGCGCCCTTGGGAGATCCTCACGAGGTCGCCTGCGCGGCCCCCTTGCGCGGCAAAAAGGGCTCCCATTACGAGGGCGGCATGCGCGTACCCTTCATCGCCGCGTGGGCCGGTCCGGAGCCCGGTGATGGACCCCGGAAACGGCTCCCCATTGCCATCAATGCCATCCAAAGCCAGCAGGCTGCCATCCAGGATCTGTTCCCGACTCTTCTGAATCTCACCGGCATCAATTCACCTCCGGACCATGTGATCGACGGCAAACGCCTCGACACCCTGCTCGCGGGGACACCCGACCCCACCCGCGATGAAACCTTTCTGATGCACTACCCGCACGCGCCCCATCGCAGCGACTACTGGACGAGCTGCCGCGATGGGGCATGGAAGGTCATCTACCATTATTTTCCCACGAAAGTTTCGGAAGGCAGCCACTTCCAGCTCTTCAATCTCAAGGACGACCCGTTCGAGCAAACAAACCTCGCCACCACGCATCCCGCCGAACTCCAGCGTCTCATGAAAAGCCTGATCGCCGGCCTTGAGACCCAGCAGGCGGTCTATCCCATAGACCAAACCACGGCTACGCCGGTAAAACCCCGGCTGCCTTGAAATGTTTACCGACCGCCAATCAAGCCATCCATCCAGCACCATGAACCACCTCTTCAGCGTCCTTCTGTTGATTGCGGTCTTAGGCCGTTGGGATTCGTTATCCGCGGCGCCACCCAACATTGTATTTTTTCTCGCCGATGACCTCGGCCAGCGTGACCTCGGCTGTTACGGCAGCACCTTTTACGAAACACCCCACCTGGACCGCCTGGCTAAGGAAGGCATGCGTTTCACGGATGCCTATGCCGCCTGTCCGGTCTGTTCCCCCACCCGTGCCAGCCTGCTGACCGGGCAGTGGCCGCAGCGCACCGGCATCACCGACTACATCGGCGCGCCCCTGACCCCGGAGCAGTGGAAACGGAATACCAAGCTTCTGCCGGCGCCCTATGCTGACCGCCTGGCACTCGACTCCCCCACCTTGGCCAAATCACTGAAACAGGCCGGCTACGCCACCTTCTTTGCGGGCAAATGGCACCTCGGCCCGGAAGGGTATTGGCCGGAAAACCAAGGCTTTGATATCAACATGGGCGGGGTGGACCGCGGGGGTCCGTATGGCGGCAAAAAATACTTCTCGCCTTACGGCAATCCACGCCTGCCCGACGGTCCGGAAGGCGAACATCTGCCGGACCGGCTGGCCAGCGAGGCCGCGAAATTCATCGAAGCCAACCAGGACAAACCCTTCTTCGCCTACTTCTCATTTTACTCAGTCCACACTCCCCTGATGGCCCGGGAGGATCTGCAGGCCAAGTATGAATCGAAACGTCAGCGCCTCGGTCTGACTGCCCGGTGGGGCCGGGAGCATGAACGCGAGGTGCGACTGGTGCAGGAGCATGCCGTCTATGCCGGCATGGTGGAAGCGATGGATCAGGCCGTCGGCAAGGTGCTGGCCAAGCTTGATGAGCTCGGGCTGCGTGGGAACACGCTGGTGATTTTCACCAGCGACAATGGAGGTCTTTCCACCAGTGAAGGCTGGCCCACCTCCAATCTTCCCCTGCGCGGCGGCAAGGGCTGGATGTATGAGGGCGGCATCCGCGAGCCGTTGCTGGTGCGCTGGCCCGGCGTGGTGCCACCAGGCCGCGTGACCGGCACGCCGGTGAGCAGTCCGGACTTTTTTGCGACCCTGCTGGAGGCGGCGGGGGCGCCACCGCAGGCCCAACAGACGTTGGATGGCACGAGTCTGCTGCCCGTTTTCAAAGGAGGCGGGTTGCCGGAACGCGCCCTCTTCTGGCACTACCCGCACTACGGGAATCAAGGCGGCGCCCCGGCTGCCGCAATCCGGCGCGGCGACTGGAAACTGATCGAATGGGCGGAAGACCAGCGGGTGGAATTGTTCAATCTGCAAGCCGACCTGGGCGAGCAGACGGACCTGTCCCGGGATCAGCCCGGCCGGGCCGCCCAATTGCGGGATGAACTCCACGCCTGGCAAAAACAAGTGGGCGCGAAGTTCCCCATCCCCAACCCCGACTACGACCCTGCAAAACCCAGTGGCCGTGCCGCCGGGCGCCCCGCAGCCGGGGGAAAACCCAATTCTTCCAACAAGCCGTGATCCTTGCCGGCACGGCGTGTCAGGCCAGCCCCAATCCGGAAATCGCACCGGTTATTCTGCTTCCGGAAGTGGCCTCAGTCCTTCAAAAACCAACCCCGGGCGCCCCGCCTCACGGGCGGCCGCCAGGTCCACCCGGAAGGTCGCCTGCCAGTCATTGAGCACTTCCGGATCCACCAGAACCTGGTCGATTTGCCACGACTGGTTGTCTTCGGAGATTTTGATATAGGTATGCCGGGCATTGCGGGCTTCCGGGTCGAGCGTCAGCCGTTCGTGACCGGCATAATATCGGTCCATGAGATCCGCGAGGGAATCGGGGGACCATGGAGGGGGAGCGCCGGCCGCGGCTTCCGGGAGAATCAGGGCACTGGCCGCGGCGGCATAACGGCCTTCCGCCAGCGGACGGAGAAATTGGAAGATGGCCGCACGGATCAAGGCGGTGAACTCACGGCGGTTGCGCGTGATATCGGCTTTTTCCGGAGCCGTCAGGCTGGCATCGGAAGCGGTTTCGGCGGGACGGTAGTTGGGATCACGGAGGCGTTCCCATTCATCCAGCAGACTGGAGTCCGTACCGCGCAGCACCCCGGCCAGCCAATCCTCCATCTCCTGGACGGCTTCGTTTTTGAAGGCGGGCGGCACGGTCTGCGCGAGAACCTTGTAGATGCTGGAGATATGCCGCAGCAGGACACCTTCCTGACGATGCAGGTCGTAGCGCTGGATGTAGCCGGCAAAGCTCTCGTAGTCCTCATACATCTCACGGACGATGCTTTTGGGCTGGATGTTATCCTTCCCGACCCAGGGATGGGCGGCGGCGAAGGCGTTGAAAGTGTCGTAGATGAAATCGCGCCCGGGTTTCGGATATTCCAGCTTCTCCAGTTCCGCGATCCGCTCGTCGTATTCCACGCCGGCGGCTTTCATCTCGCCCATTTTTTCAGTCTTCAGTTTATCGAGCTGGCGGCGCAGGATGATTTCCGGATTCTCCACAATGGCTTCCACCAGCGACATCACTTCCAGGGGATAGAGGGGACTATTCCGATCCAGCAAGGCCAGGGTATCGAGCAGCCAGAGCGACAGGGCGTGGTTCAGGGAAAAATCCTCCTGGAGGTCGATTCCCAGCCGCAGTTTCGGACCCGCGCCGCGGAACTCGGGCGGGATGATCTGGATGATTTTCCGCTCCACCAGGGAACGGAAGAGTTGCCAGGCGCGCTTGCGGTGCTGCTTTTTGGCGCTGGCCGTTTCATGGCTGTCGGCGATCAACCGTTGCATGGCGCGGCAGCCATCACCCGGCTGGCTGAGCACCTGCAGCAGCATGCCGTGGGTCACTTGGAATTTCGAACCGAGGGCCTCGGGCGGAGCGGCCTGGAGTTTTTTGAAGGTCTCCTCGTTCCAACCTACAAAACCGGGAGGCGGCTGGCGTTTCACCAGCTTTTTCAACTTCTTGGGATCGCCCGACGCCTTGGCTTCCTGCTTGGCATTGTCGATCATGTGGCTGGGAGCCATCGCGATGACATAACCAATATCATCAAACCCCTTCCGGCCGGCGCGGCCGGTGATCTGATGGAAATCCCGGGCACTGAGGGTGCCGGTTTTGGCCCCGCCGAATTTTGTCAGGCGGGTCAGCAGGACGGTACGGATCGGCACATTGATGCCGACCCCGAGAGTGTC
>JAYUWQ010000360.1:0-1855 GCA_043753485.1 bacterium | reverse complement strand
TGGATCTGGAAAAATCCTGGCGGCAGATGGTCCGCTGGCTGATTGCCGATGTGCCGGGCCGGGTCGCGCTCGCGGTGGAACCCAAACCGGCAGACCCGCACGGCGTGATGGAACTGCAGGTCAGGGTTTCCGATGCGAAGTTTTTGCCAGTCGAGAATGCCACCGTCAGAATCACGGTAGAGCCGGTGCGGTTTGGGAAACCCGCGACAGATGGAACCGATCCGGCGGGGAAAACCTTGACCCTGCAGGCCGAGCCGTCGCCGACCGAACCTGGCTTGTATGTGGCCTCCTATCTGCCGCGGGAAACCGGTGGCTACAAAGCCACCGCCCGGGCGGTGAATGCCGCCGGAGCCGAGGAAGGCCGGGCCACCGCTGGGTGGGCTACGGACCTTGCGGCGCAGGAACTGCGCTCCCTGACCCCGGACACGGCCTTGTTGGAAGAACTGGCCCGCAAGACTGGCGGGGCGATGGTGGAAGTCTCCGGCCTGGAGGCGCTGGCGGCCCGCCTGCCGTCCGAAAAAGCGCCGGTGATGGAACCGCACGAGGAGCCACTCTGGCATACCCCGTGGATCTTTTTAACGGCGATCGGATGCCTCATCACCGAATGGGGCCTGCGCCGCACCCAGGGATTGCCATGAAAAACATTTTGTTATCTTTTGCCTTGCTGGCGGGTCCGGTCCTTCATGCCGGAGGGTTGGAGACTCCTGCCCTGACAGGCGTGCGCCCGGTGCTGATCCTCGTGAAAGGCGCGGTCGGCAGTGCAGAATATGCGCCCCGTTTTGAGAGTCAGATGGAGGCCTGGAAAAAGATGGCGGTCCAGGCCGGGGCAGAATTGCTGCTGGCCGCGGGCGACGCGAATGCCGCTGCCGGAACCACCGACCGCGCCCGGCTTGAAAAAATCCTGACCGATCTCCCCAGGGAGGGCCCGGCGGAAGTCTGGGTGGTGTTGATTGGTCACGGCACCTGGGATGGCAAGGAAGCACGTTTCAATCTGGAAGGGCCGGATTTGCCGGCGGCCGATCTGGCAGGGTGGCTGCAGCCGGTGCAGCGGCCCGTGGTGGTGATCAACACAGCGTCCAGCAGTGCGCCCTTCATGCCGGTGCTGGCGGGTCCCAACCGGACCATCATCACCGCGACCCGCAGTGGCAATGAACGCAACTACGCCCGGTTCGGCGAGTCTTTGGCCGCCAGCCTGGAAGATCCGGCCGCGGATTACGATCAGGACGGGCAGACTTCCTTGCTGGAGTGGTTCCTGCGCGCTTCCAGCCGCACCACCGAATTCTATCTCGCCGAAGGCCGGATCCTGACAGAGCACGCCCTGATCGATGACAACGGAGATGGCAAAGGAACCCCTGCCGCCTGGTTCCGGGGGTTGCGGGCCACCACCAAAGCCAAAGATAACACCCCGCTCGATGGCTCCCGTGCCCACCAGCGAACGCTCCTCCCCGATCCCTCCACCCGGCGAATGACTGCCGCGCAGCTGGCGGAGCGCGAAAAGCTGGAAGGGGGGATCAACGCGCTGCGGGAGAGGAAACCCAAGCTACCGGAGGACGAATACTACCGGCTGCTGGAAGGGCTGCTGCGGAAGCTGGCGGCGATTTATGAGGGAACCCCGGAAGGACGCTCCGGGCCGTAAGCGATCTGTCAAGACCGCAGCACTTTGTTGAAAAAATCAATGGTGCGCTTTTCGGCCAGTTTTGCGGCGGCTTCATCGTAGCGCGGGGTGGTGTCGTTGTGGAATCCGTGGTTGGTGCCAGGGTAGATGAAGGCCTCGTATTTTTTGCCATTGGCTTTGAGGGCGGCTTCGTAGGCGGGCCAGCCGGCGTTGACGCGTTCGTCCTTCTCCCCGTAGTGG
>JAYUWQ010000359.1:0-4516 GCA_043753485.1 bacterium | reverse complement strand
GCCTGGCTGGCCGTGGCCCACTCATGACTGTGGCCGACCCAGTCGCTGGACATGCCCTTGTTGGAATTCCAGTCGGACTTCCCATTGGGCATCCCGTCGGCGGTGCCGATGTTGTGGAAGATTCCGTTCGTGAATGAGGCCAAATCCACCGTGCCACCGCTCGCCGCTTTGGCCGCGAGGAACCGGCCAATCAATTCGTAATCCGTGGCGTGGTAGTCCGGCGGGGTGGCGATGGGTATCCGGTTGCTGGCCTGGGTCAGGCAGAGGCGGTAGTTGTAGGCTTGAACGAGGGAATCGGCAGTGCCGGGAGCGGCGGGAGGTCCGGGGCTGATCCCCGGGATGAGTCCGCTGGCGGCATTTCCCGGATCCAGGTAGGGATCAATTGCCAGATTGACGAAAATGGAGATGGAGGGAGTCAGGACGCCGTTCCTGGTTTCACCGTGGGTGGCATTGGACTCCCGGCCGACGCGGAAGCTCACCGCTGCGGCGGCCAGCAGATCACCCTCATAGGTGGTGTCGAGATACATCCTGGCGCGGACAACCAGACCGGTGCTGGTTTCAATTTCACGAATGGCGGGGCCGATTTTTCTGACGGTGCTGAGGGGTTCATTCAGCAGTGGCATCACCGCAGCCTCCGCGAGGAGGTCCGAGAAGACGGCGGAAGCGGTTTTGGGTTCGAAGAGATATTTCCGGGTGGTGGCGGTGGGGATGTATTTGCGGGCGATCCGGAGATAAAACTCCGAGGAGAGTCCGCCGATGGAATCCACATTGCCCTTATCGGTGGCTCCAAGTCCCCCGCTGCTCATGCCTCCAATGTGGTTTGAGGGATCGAGGAGGACGATCTTCAATCCGTGGCGGGCGGCCTGCGCGGCGGCGATGACTCCACCGGAAGTCGCCCCGTAGATGCAGAGGTCACAATCCAGAATCTGCCGGGCCGCGGAGGCGGGGGAGGTGCTGAGACACAGGAAAAGAACCCATCCGGCTGAGGAACTGCGGCAAGGCGAACGCATGGGGCATGTTAAAACAACCTTGCCCGGGATGCCAAGGGGGCAGCGGCTCCAGAGCGGTATCTTAAATATCGAAATGCATACTTCCACGCGATTCCCGCGCCAGCACGTCCGCGAGGGAGAGACCGTCGAGATGATGATTTACCAGAATGGTGAGATCGGAGAAGCAGGCCCGCAGTCCGGGGCCCAAATCGGCGGGATTTTCCCCGATCGGTAAAAATGGTCCATCCACTGCCCGGAGGATATCCCCGAGGCTGATGCTGCCGGGAGGACGCGTCAGATGGTATCCACCGCCCACCCCGCGTTTGCTGTGGAGCAGGTCGGCTTTTTTCAGGACGAGAAGGATTTGTTCGAGCACTTTAGGGGGCAGGCCCTCGGAGGCAGAAAGTTCCTCAATCTGGGAAACAGTCTGGGCCGGCCGGCGGGCCATGGCAGCAAGGGCACGGAGCGCATACTCGGCGCGTTTGGAAAGTCGCATCACGCGTCCGTGATACCACAGCCGGGCATGGCGGAAAGCGGAAAACCCCGCTGGAGCCCGGGGCATATCGCGGCTTGCCTGCCGGGAGCAAGGCCAGTCGGGCCCCGTTTCCTTTTCAGAACTGCGTGGTTTTGCCGTGGGCGGCAGCGGCCAATCATCGGGAAATTGGCCATTGGCGTTGATGGGTTTTGATTTAGCTCAAATTACTGCCATTCTGAATTGATTCTTTTTTTCCTTCACTTTCCTCCGAAATGTCCACCGATCCGATAGATCAGAAACTGAATTCAGATCGCGAGGTGCTATTCAAAATGGTTCATCGGCATGCCCACGATATCAGAAACTGTTTTGGAGGATTGGATTTGGAGGCCACCTTGATCAGTGAATTAAGCGAGGATCCGGAGGTGGCGGAGTCGGTCGTCCGGATCAAACGTCATCTTCAAATGATGGATGGGTATGTGAAAACACTGCTCATGATGGTGGATACGCCCCGGCCTGTGGTGGTGACAGCAGGAGACTTGCTGCAATTGTGGCGCTTGAAACTGGGGAACCATCAGTCCCTCAACCAAACCATTGAATGGCCCACCGGCCACGAATTGTTGCCGATGTCAGTGGATACCCGGGCAGTGGTTCATGTTCTGTGCAACCTCACTCTGGCGGCATGGCAGCGCTCCCCGGATTCCCCTCTCCTGGCCACCTTGGAGGTTGCCGAAGGAACTTTCACGGTAGGACTGGCCGAAGGACCCCACGAGAATCCTTTGCCACAGCATATCCTTTTCGAAGCAGAAGGATTGATTGTCCGCCAAGGCGGAGACTTCAAGCATTTTCAGGACCTTGGGTCGGGAAGGTGGTTGACGAAGATCTCCTTGCCGGTGGCCACGCAAAAGGAAGGCTCCTGAAAAAACACAGCCCTGAACCAAACGGACCTGGGGTATCCTGCCCCATTGCCCTGCCTGCGTCCCGGGGGCTGGGTCTGCGCAACGGTCCTGGCCTTTTTATCCGGGATTGCCATTCGCGTAAATCACCGAGAGCAGATCTGTGAAGTTTACGGGTTTGGCAAAGTGATGTTCGAAGCCCGCATCGAAGGAACGCTGGAGATCGCTTTCCTGGGCGTAACCGGAAATGGCAATGAAGAGGGCTCCGCTGCAACCTGGGTCCGAGCGGAGAGTGCGCGCCAGTTCATAACCATCAACAACCGGCAAACCAAGATCAAGCAGCAAAACTTGAGGTTGAAACTCGCGGGCGGCAATCAAGCCGGCCGGGCCGTCATGGGCAAGGCGGACCTCGCAGTTCCTCCGCTTCAATAAACGCCCCATGGTCTGGGCCGAGTCCACATGATCGTCCACGATCAATACCCGCAAGCTGACTGGAGGTGGATCCATCATGCCGGCGGGCTGGTTGGGGCCGCTCTCCTGCACCGGGGGATTCATCAGGGGCAAGCGCACAATCAGTCTGGTGCCGGCCAGTCCGTTTCCGCTTTCCACATCCACCCTGCCCCCATGCATTTCAACCAACGTGCGCACGACTGTCAACCCGATGCCCAAACCACCTTCCGATCTGTCCAGGGAAGTGTGCGCCTGGGTAAACAGGTCGAACACGTGAGGAAGGAGATCGTCGGAAATGCCCACGCCATTGTCAGAGATAATAATGACCGCGTCCGAGGTTTCCTGATAGCCCCTGATTTCAAGATGCCCGCCTTCCGGGGTGTATTTCGCGGCGTTGTTCAACAGGTTCACAAAGACCTGCTCCAGCCGGGTCACATCTCCGTGAACCCATAAATTGCCGGCGATCCCGGTAGTCAGGGAATGGGCCTTTTGATTGACGATGGGCCGGACCGCCTGAATGGCACTGCCCAGTACAGTCTCCAGGTTCAGGCCAATGGTTTTCAGTACAATCCGGCCCCGGTTGATGCGTTCCACATCAAGCAAATCGTCCACCATGCGGGCCAATTGGTTGCTTTGGCGGTCAATGACTTCCCAGGCCCAGAGCTGCGTTTCCTGATCTGCCGCCTCGCGGCTGAGGGTCACAGCGTGGCGGATGGCAGCCAATGGGTTGCGCAACTCATGCCCCAGCATGGCAAGAAATTCGTCTTTGCGTTTGTCCGCCTCGCGCAGTGATTCCTGGGCTGTGCGCTGCTCATGAATGTCCGTGCCGGTCCCGACCCATCGGACAATATCGCCGTGAGCGTTCCGCACCGGGGCGGTTTTGACGTGGAACCAACGGAATTCGCCATTATTCCCCTTGGAATGCCTGCAGTACCAGTCCCCTTCTGCTCCGCTTTGCAGTGCCTCCGCCCAGCACTTCTGCATCCTCTCCAAATCATCGGGATGAATGGCATCAAGCCAACAGCCACTTGTCCCCTGCGCCTGGCCGGAGTAGGTCTGCCACCGGGCGTTGCGATAAGTGGTATGGCCATCAGGATCCGTTTCCCACACAAAATGGGGCATCTCTTCAGCAAGCGCACGGAATCTCGATTCACTTTCGCTCAGTTCAATGGTGCGCTTGACAACGCGGTCCTCCAATTCCGCGTTGAGCAGCCTTAATTGCTCCTGCGTACTTTTGCGTTCGGCGATTTCCAGCAGGAGAGCCTGATTTGTGATCAGGTTATCACGGGTTTTGCGGTAGAGTTCAGCGAAGACCGCCACTTTGGAGCGCAGCACCACCGGGTTGATCGGTTTGTGCAGGAAATCCACCGCTCCGCTGACGTAACCTTCCGTGACATGCTGATCTTCACTGTAGTAGGCTGTCAGAAAAATGATGGGGACATGCGCGGTTTTTTTGCGGCCCTTGATCATGGTCGCGAGCTCAAAACCATTCATTCCGGGCATTTGAATGTCCAGAATAAGCACGGCAAACTCCTCTGCCACCAGAGCCAGCAGGGCCTCATCTGCGGACGTGGCACGGACCAGCCGGTAATCCCCCCCATCCAGAACCGTTTCCAGAGCGGTCAGATTTTTCACTTCGTCATCGACCAGCAAAATGTTGATTGGAGCATGGACCGAATCCGGCTCAAGGCTGGCACTTTCCTGATCCA
>JAYUWQ010000358.1:0-4521 GCA_043753485.1 bacterium | reverse complement strand
TGCTGAAGAGACGCTTCACCAGTTCGCTGGCTTCGGCATCGCCGGGCACAAAAGCTTTCTCCGCCAGAGCCGCCTCGCGTTGGTCGAGGCGCAGGTCGGCCTTGCGGTGATTGGCGTCCTGTCCGTGGCAAAAGTAGCAGTTTTCCGAGAGGATGGGGCGGATGTCGCGGTTGAAGTCCATGGTGCCGGCGGGCGCCGGGCAGGCAGTGGCGAGAGCCAGCAGCAGGAGATGCCGCCGGGCCGGGAGAGTCGTTTCATTCACAGTCACGTCCGCTTATACGGCGGAACGGCGCGGAATTCTCTTGAGAGCCGAGGAAAAGGAAAGCGCGGCTCCGGTCCCTCCCGGATGGCCGTGATGAGAGCCCGGGCCGGAGGTTCAGGGCTGGCCTCCGGAGAGGATCACCGTGCCGCCGGTGGTGGTGCCGATGGCGCGTTGGATGACGCTGAAATTATGCGTGCCATCCGCCACGGAAAAGGAGGACAGGGTGATGGAATCGCTCAGCGGCCAGGTCCCCGGTAACACGGCATTGCCCAGGGAAAGGGTGCCGTTGGCTGCGATCTGGTATTGCTGCAAGCTGCCATCCGCGGCGGTGGCGATGACGACCTGTTCCGAACCCGGAGGCACCTCCGGGAGATTGGAAAGGAGCAGGGTCGCATCACGCGTGCCGGGTTCGGAGACGAGGTAACCGGACGGGGTGGGCTGGCTTTCCACCGGAGCAGGGGGCTGTGAAGTGAGGAGCCGCTCCGCCGGGACCTGGTAGAGGGAGGGGTCCGGCGGCACCGGGGTCACGCGGCCGATATACCCGAGGCCATCCGGGGCGGGCGTCCATGTCAGGGAAGAGGCCGGGTCGAAGAATTGACCGGTGGCCTTCCACAAACCCAGTTCCTCCCAGCGGTCAGCCGGGAAGGAGAGATGCCGGATGCTCTGGCCACTGTCGGCGGCCAGCCAGCCTGCGGTGGGCCAGCCGCGTTCCAGCACGATGGAGCTCCCGTCCTGGGCATTCCCGAGGAGGAGATCGCGCTGCAGCGCCCGGGTGACCAGTTGTTGGAGTCGGGCGTTGGATTCGGCGGGGGAAGCGGCCGTGGCGTTGCCGGGGGTGCGCAGTTCGAGGATGGCCGGACGGTGCGTGCCGGGCGCGGCTTCCGTCGGCTGGGTGGCTTCGGCGAGGCGTTGCCGGAGTTGCAGCAGTTCCTCCCGCAGGGCGGGCTCAGCCGAAACCGTCTGGACCGGCGGTGCCGGAGCCGCGGGTTTAGTGATGGCCAGTGACGGATTGGCCGATGGATTTTCCGGTTCCGCGGGGATTGTTCCCCGGACCGGTGCCGCCTGCTGCCACCACCCCAGAGCCAGCAGGGCGGCCGCCGCCCAGCCTCCCCAGGTGACCAGTGGTTGCCAGCGGCGGGGCTTGGGAGGCGGGGCCAGGGCCGGGGTGATCCGGCTTTGAATGCCCTGCCAAATCAACTCGGGGGCTGGTTGCAGTTCCGCGACGGCCAACCACGTGAGGGCCGCTGCGTCCTGCACTTCCCGCACGGTGGCCGCGTCATCTGCGGGAGCCGAGGCGGGCAGGGCAGGGCCCAGCCCCAGCGCGGCGAGGGTGGGGGTTTCCGGAGTGATAGAATCAGGGTTCATGGCGGTCAGGGATCAAGATGGGGGCGCACCAGTTGGCGGAGTTTTTCCATGGCGCGGTGGATGCGGGTTTTCACCGAACCCAGGGGGATGCCCCAGCGGGTGGCGAGGTCGGCGCAGGTGGCAGGATCGAAGAGCGCGGCACGGATCGCTTCCTGCTCGGGAGGCGTCAGGGTCGCCAGTCCCTGCCGCACGAGGTGGAGGGTTTCATGCAGGTGCAGGTCGGCGAGGGGCGAGCGGGGACAGGAAATATCCGGCGGGGTTTCCCCCGGCGCGGCAGGCAGGCGGCGCCCGGTGCGGCGCAGATGGTCCAGGCACAGGCCGCGCAGCAGCATGACACACCAGGTGAAAGGGCTGGAGGCCGCCGGATCATAACTGGCGGCCCGCTGCCAGATCCTCACAAAACAATCCTGCACGATCTCGCGGGCAGTCCCGTCGTCCTGCACCATGTGGCGGGCCATGCTGTAGAAGCGGTTTCCGCAGAGTTGATAGAGCGACTCCAGCGCCCCGGCCTCGGCCTGCCCGATCCGGCGCAGCAGGTCGCCGCCAACCGGCGCGGGCAGGGCCCGGGCGGAGGACGCTTCCCTTCCAGGGGCGTCAGGAGGAGTGAAGGGGTGGGGCGGCATGGCGGACGGGGAGCACGCTAGAAGTTGATGATCCAGGATACAAACCCAGGTTGGCCAATCGTGAAAACCGGTTCGTCCAAAAGAATTGCCCCGGGTTCGGAAGCCGTCACCGGATAGGAAAGTCCCGGCGGGTTCCACGGAAGGGCGATGAGTTGGCCCGGCTCCACCACGAATCCCGGCGACTGGATGAAAATGATCCCGAACCATGGATGGGCCACAAAAAAGAGATCGCCGCCAAGGCTGAAGGATGCCGGTGCCATGGAGTCCGCCGCGAAGGAACCCACCGCCCCGGCCCGTCTGCCCAGAGGCGAAGTGGGGCGCGGCACCGGTTCCATCACCTCCATGGGGACCCTGTGCAGAGGCTGCAGCGGCGGCCGCGGAGTTGCCGGGCGGATGGTTCCGGGCGTGGTCAGGCCCGGATTCCGGGGTGCCGGGATGGCCGCGACGGGGAAAGGCCGCACCGGTGGGATTCCCCGGTCCCGCAGTCCCGCGCTCCAGGAGGGCAGGGGGAAATAAGGAAGCAGCGCCCCGTGGGTCCCCGCGGCGGGGGCTTCCCAAGGAGGGAGCGTCAGGAGCAGGGCGGTGAAGGAGGGAAGCAGCAGCATACTCTCAGTGATCCGCCGCCGGTGGCCGGCCGGTTTCGCGGAAAATGGATTTTCTGAAACCAAAGCAGCCGGACCTGTCAGGCGCGCTGAATGGATAAATGCTCCCTGTCCGGAAAGCTTGCCCCGCACCGGCCGGACATGGTAATAATATAAAATATAACCCCCACTGGCTCGTCCGCCTCCCCCCGATGCTACCCCCGATTGTTTCCAAAATGTGTCTCGTTGCTCTTATGAGCGGAGTCCTGCTTCCCTCTGCCAGGGCCCAGTTTGTCATCAATGAATTCATGGCAAACAACCTCAGCAGTGTGGATGTCGACGAGGACACCCAGCACGAGGACTGGATCGAAATCCAGAACACCAGCAACGCCGCCGCCACGCTCAATGGCTGGTATCTCACCGACGATGCAAACGAACTCCGTAAATGGCAGTTCCCCGTCACCACGCCGGTGGTCAGCATTGCCGCGGGCGGACGACTCACCGTCTGGGCTTCCGGCAAGAACCGCCGCGCCGTCGCCAACCGCCTGCACACCAATTTCAAACTCAGTTCCGAGGGGGAATTCCTCGGCCTTGTGAAGCCCGATGGCGCCACCGTGGAGAACGGCTACAGCCCGGCCTATCCTGCCCAGTTTCCCAATGGCACCTACGGCCGGGTCAATCAGACCACCCCGGTCGTCCTGCTGTCGGAGAGCAGTCCTGGCAAAGCGATGTCGCCAGTCAGCGAGGCCGACTTCACCACGAATTTCAATGGATGGAATACCGCCCTGGCCTTCAATGACAGCACCTGGCAGGCGGGGGCCGGCGGGTTTGGTTTCGGCGCGCCGTTTGAGAGCGAAGTAGGCGCGGGAGGCGACCTCACCGCCCGCATGAAGGGCATCACGCCCACCAGTTTCATCCGTTATACTTTCAACTACACCCCAGGCGCCCAGCTGACCGCGATGCGGCTGAAGACCAAGTTCGACGATGGTTATGCCTGTTATCTCAATGGGGTGCTGATCGGCTCCACCGCCAATCCCGCCGTCATCGCCTGGAATTCCCCCGCCTTGTCCGACAGGCTGGATTCCTCCGCCACCACCGCCAGCATCGTCACTCCCACCAACGGCATTCCCGCCCTCGTCAGCGGCCCCAATCTCCTCGCCTTTGCCCTGCTCAACAGCGCGGCCACCGAGTTGACCGGCTCCCCGGCGCTGGATACCACCAATGCCCTCCTCCGGTCCGAGCTGGAAGTGGATACCGTCACCGGCGTCCAGATCGGTTATCTCACCACCGCCACCCGCGGCAATGTGAATACCGCCATCAAAACCGCGGTGGGCCCGGCCATCAATGCCACCACCGACGATCCGCCCCAGCCCGCCGGCGGAGTGGGCAGCGCGCCCCTGCTCATCACCACCACCGTGGGCCCCACCCTGCGCCCCCTCGCCGATACCGACCCCGTCACCCTGCGGTGGCGCCGCCTGTATGAGGCGGAGAGCACCATGGTGATGGTCGACAATGGCACCGCCGGCGACGTGCTGGCCAATGATCGCGTTTACACCGCCAGCGTGCCCACCACCACCCTCCTGCCAGGCGATATTATCCGCTGGCGCATCGTGGCCAAGGACAATTCCCTCACGCCCGTCTATTCCTACGATCCTCCCTACACCGGCTTTTCCGCCACCGCCCCTCCGGG
>JAYUWQ010000357.1:0-4526 GCA_043753485.1 bacterium | reverse complement strand
CCTGAATCATCAACTCCTCAATGCCGTCGTGCCGCCACACCATCGGCGTGGAATAACAGGACCCGGCCAGCGGCCGCGGGGATTCCCAAACCGTTTTTCCCGTCGCCGGATCAAGGGCAAGGAGATTGGCGTTGGTGCTGTCGCCATCGTGCAGCAGGATCAGGTGTCCCCCGGCGAGGATCGGCGAGGTCGCGGTGCCGTATTCGGAGGGCAACCGCTCCAAGGCCCGCCGCCAGACCTCCTTGCCGCTGAAATCATAGGCGATCAGGCCGAACGAACCGAAATAGGCATAAACGCGTTCACCATCCGTGCAGGGGGTCGGGGCCGCGGGCGAACTGAACTCGTGGCATTTCTCGAGGGCCTCCGCCGGCGCCACCTGACGCCACAGTTCCCGGCCGGTCAGGGCGTCAAAGGCAAGGGTGATCAATTTTTGCTCCGCCAGCGCGGTCAGGAAGATCCGGTCCCCCCAGACCACCGGCGCGGACAGCCCCGGGGGCACCGCCGTTTTCCAGCGCAGGTTTTTTTCCGGTCCAAACTGAACCGACGGATGGGCCGCCTCAGCGACCCCTGAAGCATTCGGCCCGCGGAACTGGGACCAGTGAGGGGGCGCCGCCGGCAACGGAGTGGCCGCAGCCATGAGACAGAGGGCAAGTTTGGTTTTCATGATGGGAAATCGGGTGAAACAGGGCGGGGGAGGATGCCCTTCCGGCAGGCCTGCTGGATCGCCTGACAATTCCCCAGTGAACGGTTCCAGCCGGGCCGTGGGGCCGGCCTCAAGCCCCCGGCGATGTCCAGGGGCAGCGCCTCGCGTCCGGCGATGGGTTTCCCCAGCGCCATACCCAACAGGGTGGCCTCACGTCCTGGTGGAGGTGTCATAGCGGTTTGGGTCACCCGCTTCTACAACAGTCCGTCCGGAGTAGAAAGATTTATTCATGTTTTTTTAACAGAGGCTTTCCACCGCTGTCAGGGGGGCCAGTTGCCTCCGGGGTGGCTGAGAGTTCTCCCGGGTTTCCCAGAGCCCTGTCAAAAAAGGAGCCCGCACTTCCAACCCGGCCCGGCAAGCCTGGCTGCCAAAGTGCCTCCATGTTCTGAAGCAATGCCTAACGTGGTGTCCTTCGTGCTCTTCTGTTCAAACTGCCACTTTCCCGTTTTGCGGTGATCCTGAAAACTGCGCTGAACTTGAACGGAAGGTCGCGAAGGCCACCAGGACAGGACGTGGTGGTTCCCAGTCCATTCCCCCGCCAAGTGAGCGAGCCACCGTCCCACGCTCTGACGATCAGTCCCCTGGCCCCTGGCCGTTCAGGACGTTTTGAGCTTTTGCTGCAGGGTCCCCCGGGCCCCTTTCAGGGCCTCCACCCGGTTGGCCAGACTGACCAGCCGCACCTGGCATTCCTCCTTGAGGGCCCGGTAGGTTTTATCGGTGCCGGGAGCCACCAAATCAGGTTTATAGATGCTATGTTTCCGCATCACCGCCTTTTCGGTCTCCAGTGCGGCCGAGGTTTTGGTCAGGTGCGACTCCACCAGGGCGAGGGACTTCACCACCGCCGCGATGTTGCTGGTGTCCAAAGTCTTCAGGTCCAACTCTTCGGTGGGAACTGCGGCTCCATCCGTCCCCTGTTTGACGATGGCGTCGCCTTTCCCGTCAAAATCGAGCATGGGCGGCGGCTCCACCTTCCAGCCGATTCCCAGCCGGGCTTTCACCTCCTCGGGGAGCTTCTCCACCGGGATTTTTCCAAGGCCACCGGAGTGCTCCACTGAAACCGTCTTCTCATCCGGCACGCTGCGGATCACCACCTGGGTCAGCTGGCTGCCATCGGCCAGGCTCATCGCCCCCGGGGGGCGGGTCGGTTCCTTGTCCCGCACGGCTTTCACGGCTGCCACCCGCTCCGCATCCACCGTGGACCATTTCGCCAACACTTCCGCGATCTGCTTCTTTTCGGCCGCGATCTCCGCCACCGACTGGTTATGCTTCTCCTCAAAACCGGAGCCGGCCTTGCTCTCGGTTTTTGCCACTTCCAGCTTGGCCCGCAGGATCTCCAGGTTTTTGACCGCTTCCTCCAGTTCCCCCTTGGCCACGGTAGAGGAGTGCTTCAGCGCACCCACCTCCTGATCGTGTTTCATCCGCAGGCCGAAAAACAGCGCCGCCCCGGACGCTCCCAGCAAAATAGCATTTTTAGCAATTGAGTTCATAGCAGTGGTGGCTGGTTTTCAGGGGGTTGGATATTTCTTGCGGTAGGCCGAGACCGCGTCCGCATAGCGGCTGAGGGAGGCCTCCAGTTCCTGGCGGAATTTGACCGCCAGCTTGGCGCCGGCCGCGCTTTTCATCGCTTTGGCCTCAAATTCCTGACGGAGCGATTGCTGATCCTTGATGGCCTGCCGCGCCAGCACCAGTTGGCGTTCCAGTTCCTTCATCTCCGCCGTGGCCGCCTCCTTCGACTCCTGCGTGCGGCTGACGGATTCCTTCAACTCCCTCAGTTCGTCCTCCTGCTCCTTGCATCCGGTCAGCAGGAGCAAGCAGAGGCAGGGCCAACAGATAAGACCGGGGAATGCGCTGGTTTTCATGGGAAGAGTAGCAGTGATACGGATGATTCTCACATTTCCATCAGCGCGATAGGACTATTTCCATGAAACTTTATTCAAAACAAAAACCGGATTTCTTCCCAGCCCCCTCACGGCGCCCCGTCCCCCTTCCCATCAGCCCCCCGTCCCCGGACAACACCGGGGTGGTTTCCGGAGATTTGTTGGGCCGGCATGATGGAATCAGGATTCGGTGCCTGCCGGATTTGACAAAAAGTGCTGCCACTTTCACACTGCCATACCGATGCGCCTCTACCTTGATAATTGCTGCCTGAACCGCCCATGGGACGACCAATCCCAGCTTCGCATCCATTTGGAAGCCGAGGCGGTGCTTTACATCGTCGGGATGGCACGGCTGGGTAAAGTGGAACTTGTCACCAGCGACTATCTCCTCGCTGAAATCCTCAACCAGCCGGACCCGGTACGCTCCGCTGATGTCATGGCGCTCACTGCACCTGCCAGCTTCCACGTTCTTCAAACTGCATCCATTGACGCGTGGGACTTGACAGTCGGAGCCTTTTACATCCGGGGCTACGACGCCCTCCATCCCGCCGCGGCAGAAGCCGCCCAGTGTGACTTCCTGATTACCACCGATGATCGTTTTCTCCGCCGATGCCAGCGCGCCGGACCGGTCATGAAAACAAGAGTATTGAATCCGACGGGAATTCTGTCAAATTTACCGGCATGAGCACCCTCAACGAAATCAACCAGAAGGCCCAGCACGTCCTTCGCACGACCTTGGGGCCCGTTGATTACGCTCGTTATCAGCAGCAGTTCAGCAACGGCTCGGGGGATTACACCGCTGAACGCCAGCCCGGGGAAACCCCGGAGATCGTCCAGCAAGTCACGGCCATGAAGTCCGCCGGGCAACTGATTCCACCACCAGGAGTGAAGGTCCTGACGTTGAACGACTGATCCTGGAACGGGCGATTCCCGGAAGGCCCGGCTCCCCAGCCGCTCTTACCTGCCCCGGGGATGTCATATCTGGAGCGTCTATCCGCTTCCGCCCCGCCCCTCTGTCACTGGAACGCCATATATATAGTAGGTCAGCGTCCCCCAGCGCCCCAAGCAAGAGCCCATGCGGTGGACGAGGGTCCCCCCGAGTTTCCCAGCACCCCAAGCCATGTGTGACGAGCGTCCCCGCTCGTTTCCTAGAGCCCCGCCCCGGACAACCAACCGGCCCAAGGCCATTTTGCGGACGGACCATAACCCGGGGAAACCTCTTTTGCCCTCACTTATGACCATGAAATCCGAAAAACATCCCCATGGGTGCCCACACTCATCCCCATGAGTGCCCATGCTCATGCCCATGAGTGCCCGTGCTCATGCCCATGAGTGCCCTTAAAAGAGCTTTCCCATGGTTTTGCATAAAGGGTTGTGAATCAACTCTTTGACTCGTGGATAGGCCATTTTTGGCCCTAAACGGGTACGGGCACACCCCCGCCCAGGGCGCTATCAAGCTGGCGTTCCCCCTGACCCCGGCCGCCTTCGCCAACCTGTCGGGAGTGGCCTGAAAGGCAACCTGAACTACCCTGACTTCGAAAACTGGGAAGCCGTCCTGCTCGCCACCGAAGCCTCCCTCGTGGGCTCCATGGACGACGTCGCCGCCTCCAGGCAGTCCGCCAAGGCCGCCCGCGCCGCCCGCGATCTCGAAGTCCTCAACGCTGAAACCAACCTGCGGAATGTCTCCCTCGCCTGCGAAGCGGTGGACCGCCGGGAAGAAGCCCTCCTCAGCGTCGGTTGGGAGCTGCGCCGCGCGGGCGGTGGACCGAAGCCCCTGCCGGCTCCCGCCCGCATCGCTGCCAGGAACCTCCCCTATGAAGGCCAGGTCGAAGTCCGGTGGAGTTCCGTCACCAACAAAAAATACTACGAACTCCAGGCCATCACCGGCGGACCGGACCCTCCCGACAACCTCTGGGAGAGCCTCCCCACCGTCTCGGAAGGCCGCG
>JAYUWQ010000356.1:0-1860 GCA_043753485.1 bacterium | reverse complement strand
GGGCAATACGAGCGACTTCGGCAAACTGGGCGAAAAGCCCTCCCATCCGGAATTGTTGGATTGGCTCACCGCTGGTTTCATCGGCAACGGCTGGAGCTTCAAGTGGCTGCACCGGCAAATCCTCCGGTCCGCCACCTACCGGCAAACCTCCATGGTGTCCTCCTCCGCCCGCACCCAGGAGGCGGACCCGGAAAACAAACTGCTCTGGCGATTCCGTCCGCAACGGATGGATGCCGGGCAGGCGCGGGATACCCTGTTGTTATTGTCCGGGGAGCTGGAAGCCCGGGAGGGCGGTCCGTCCGCGGAAGGCCTGCAGCCCGTTCCTTCCATCTACACCCGGAAGCGCCGCAACACGCCGGATGAATTCCTCACCCGTTTCGATGCCCCGCCCGGTTTCCAAAGCGTGGCCAGACGGGACGCCACCAACACCGCCCTGCAAAGCCTGATGATGGTGAATGGGGACTGGCCGATGGACCGCGCCCGGGCTATGGCCGCCCGGCTGTTCAATGAAGATTCGACGGCGACGCCGGCGGATCATGCCGCCCGCGCCTTTGTCAGGGTGCTGGGCCGCCCGGCTGGGGCGGCGGAAGTGGCGGCGGCGGCCACTTTTCTCGGACACCAGCAGAGGGATATCGAGAAGACCCGCGCCCAGCTTCCTCCCGTGGAGGATCCGGAAGCTCTGGCGGACGGCAGTAAATGGTTCGCCGGAGTGGCCCGGCCGGGTGAATCCGCCCTCGTCTTCCAGCCCGGCTCCCCTCACGAAAAACTGGCTGCCCGTCCCTCGCAGATGGAGCCATCCGGTTTCTTCATCGAGGCCATCGTCCATCTGGACTCGCTGTATCCCGACGCTTCCGTCCGCACCATTGCCTCCCGTTGGAATGGTGAACAAGCCACCAGAGGATGGTCGCTCGGGGTCACCAGCAACAAGTCGCGTTTCGGAGCCGGTCAGCTGGTGATGCAGTTGAATGGCGATGATTTCCAGGCTGCCCTGACGCTGGAGGTGGTGGCTTCCGGATTGAAAGTGCCGCTGAAAAAGCCCGTGTATGTGGCAGCGGTGCTTTCGCCGGAAACCCTGCCCGGACGGACCTACGGCGGCCATATCCATTTTGTGGTCCGGGAGCTCACGGACCCCGCGGCGCCGGGGCAGGAATCGCAGATTCCTCACGCGCTGGGGTCTGGTTTTGTGAATCCGGAGCGTGCTTTGGTCATCGGAGGCCGCGATGCCCAGGCCGGCCATCTTTGGAGCGGCGGGATCCTGCGCGTGGCCATGGGCAATCAACCCAGCCTGCCCGCCAGCCTCCTGCCGGCCCGCACCAGCCCTGCGGCCGGTACTATCCTGGAATGGGCCGCGCCTGATCCCGGCGGGATCTGGCCGGATGAATTCAAATGGATCAAACCCGCGCAGCCCATTCCCGCCGCCCCGCCGGCCGAGCTCCCCAGGATCGAAGCCCTCGCCGATCTTTTCCATGTGCTGATCAACTCCAACGAATTCCTCTACCTGCCATGAACTGGATTCCACACCACGAAAGGCTCACCACGCGCCGGGACTTCCTCCGCCGCGGCGGCGCGGGATTCGGGGCGCTCGCTTTCGCTTCCCTCATGGGGGACAGCCGGGTGCTGGCCGGGCTGGGCCAGGGCGGTACGGTGGTGAATCCGCTGCAGCCCCGCCTGCCCCAACTGCCCGGCACCGCCAAACGCGTCATCTTTCTCTTCATGGAAGGCGGCCCCAGCCACCTTGATCTCTGCGACCCCAAGCCCTTGCTCAACCAGCTGGCAGGCCAGCCCCTGCCGCCCAGTTTTGGCAGCGTCATCACCGCGATGGGGGAGGCGGGTTCGCCGCTGCTGGGGACAAAACGCACC
>JAYUWQ010000355.1:0-1861 GCA_043753485.1 bacterium | reverse complement strand
TATTGAAACCAATATTCCAGTTGGCCGGCTTCCAGGAGACGGCCGAGCTCGGGAACGCGTTCGGAATCGATCCCATAGCGGATGGAAAGCACGATGCGGGCCTGATTCATCGCCCGGAACCAGGCCTCGGCGTGATCCGCCGGAATGGTCAAAACGAAATGGGGCATGGAAGGCTCCTGGACTTCCTCGACGGCCTGCGGGCTGGCATTCTCCCTAGCCGCGCTTTCCTGACCGGAGGGTCCTGGATCTCCTTCCTCCTCATCCGCGTTGTCATCCACCCCGTCGCCGGCATCATCTGCTTCTGGTCCAGGATCAGGGCTCAGTGTTTCCAGATCGGCCAGCACGATGGTGAAGCTTTCCGCGAAACTTTCGCGGAGTTCCGGCACGACGTATTCCACCCAATCCATGGCCATTTCAGGTGTAAGATCGGACTCGATGGCCGGGGTAGGCAGGAGCCGTCTTTCCGCCTCGGGAGCAGCCGTATAATCAGCCAAAGCGGGCAGGCTGCGGAAAGTCTGCACGTCCCACGGATTCAACCGGGAGAGGCGGATGGAGCCATCAGGAAGTTTCTGGAGGTGCATCGCAGGTGGGAGATCGGACCGGCGTCAGGCGGTGACGAATCCGGCAGGTGATGGAGGGGCCGCCCTCCGGATTGATGGCCTAGCCAGCTTTTTTCATGGAGCAGAGCAGTTGGTGTTCCTGAAGCTGTTTGACGTAAAGTTCGGCGGGTTCGCGCCCGCCGGTCCAGACGATGCACTGCCCTTTCTGGTGGACATCCAGCATCATTTGCTCCGCCTTTTCCCGGCTATAGCCGAAAATGCGGCGGATGACCATCGTGACATAGGACATCAGATTGACCGGGTCGTTGAAAACCACCACGTGCCACGGCTGATCCAGATCACTGCTCTCCTCCTCCTCGATGGCCGGCAACAATTCCGTATCCGTGTCAGGCAGGGCTGCCATGGCACGGAAGAGCAACCGCAGGGGATCAGCGGCTGGCCACGGGGATGGCGGGGGCAGGGACATGGGCAATGACAAGGGCGGGCAGTTGACTCATCACGGAGCGCGTCCGGCGCAGGAATTCTTCTATCGAAAGCGTGCTCTTCTCATCCGGCCGGGCGGCACGCCACTCGCAATAAAGGGCGGCCTGGAGCATGGGCAGATGGCCCACGTGAAAGGTATGGGCTTGGAGCGCGAGTACCGTGTGAAACTCCCCGGCCGACTGGCCGCATCCGACCGCGGCGGCCAACTGGGGCAGCAATTCCAAGTGCCGCGCGCCGCGCTGGCGGCCCAGCCAGGCCCGGCCCGCCGTCAGTCCCGGCTCCCCGCCCTGCAGGGCATTGTCCGCCGCATAAATCGCCGCCACATCCCCCGCATCGGCGGCCGCACGCACCGCCAGCAGATGCGGGGCAATCTTCCCGATAAAAGTCCGGTTCGCCCAAGCGTCAAAAAGGCCCATTTTCCAAGTCAGCCGGGCAGGCACCTCCGTCCCCGTCAAACACAGCCGTACTGCACGGATCACCTCTTCCGCATCGCCGGGGGACACTTCATAAACTGGGTTGGAATCTGCCATAATATCCGACTATGAAGGCTTGTGCGGGAAATTCAATGCCGGGCATTAAAATCGCTTAACGCCGTTTTGCCCGGCCTGTGCAGAATCGTTGACATCGCGCCTTCTCCATCACCAGTATCCTTCCCTGACACCGACAGCAATTAACGGCATTTTAACAAGCCCGGGGAAAACCCCCACTTTTGATAAGAATCTTCCTCATCCCCCGGCAGCAAACAGGGGATCTGCTCCATAACCGGTAGTCGCCGGTTCCGGCCATGCGCACCAATTGCCGCCACAATCGATCCCGCG
>JAYUWQ010000354.1:0-4536 GCA_043753485.1 bacterium | reverse complement strand
TGGACGAAGCCGGTCACGGACCGGTTTTCGCTGCTGAAGGACGACCTCGCCTCCGGGAAAATCCCCCTCGACCGGAGCAGCGAGAAAGCTTTTGTGATGAGCTTGCTGGCGGTGCTGAAGGTGCCGGCCAGCTCCCAGATGCTGGTGTTTTCGGCGACCAGTCTGCAGTTGAGCCTGATTTCCACCCGCAATCCCCGGGCGCTGTTTTTCACGGATGATCTGTATGTGGGTTGGATGCCGGGCGGGAAGGTGGAAATTGTGTCCATCGATCCGGCACTGGGCGGGATTTATTACATCTTTGATATCCCCCGGCGGGAAGGCGCGGCCTTGCACGTCGAGCGCTCGAACCGCTGCATGAATTGCCATGGAGCCGCCGATTCCGGATGGGTGCCGGGACTCGTCATCAGCTCGGTGGTTCCCGGACCCAACAGCGGCAGCCTGATCAGCTATCGTCAGGAAGTTCTTGGTCATGCCGTGCCTTTGAGCGAACGCATGGGCGGCTGGCTGGTGACCGGGACCGGCACCTGGAAAAAGCACCGGGGCAATGTCACTGGCGAGCTGTATGCCGGAAAGCTCACCACCACCCCGGTGGAGTTCGGGGAAACCTTCGACCTCACCCGCTACCCCGCCGCCACCAGTGATCTGCTGGCGCATCTGCTGCACGAGCATCAGGCCGGTTTCATCACCACCGCGCTGGAAGCTGGCTACCGGGCGCGGGCTGCCCTGCATGAGGGCAGTGGGACCATCCCAGCCGGGCGGGTAGCCGAACTGGATGCCGCTGCCGAAGCTCTCGTGCGCTACGTGTTATTCACGGATGAAACCGCCCTCCCGCCCGGCGGGGTGGCCGGCGACCCCGCCTTCCGCCAGGATTTCGCCGCGACCCGTCAGGCCGATCCGGCAGGCCGTTCCCTGCGCGATCTGGAACTGAAAACCCATCTCCTCAAATACCGCTGCAGCTACATGATCTACAGCCCCGCCTTCACCGGACTGGTTCCCGAAATGAAAACCCGCGTGTTCCAGCGGCTGGCCACAGCCCTGCGTCCCAACCAGCGGGACGAACTCTCCCGCGGCCTCCCCGGGGCCGAAAAACAGGCGATCCGCGACATCCTCACCGCCACCCTGCCGGGTTGGGACAAGTAGCTGCTGAGGTCAGGATCCGGGTTGCGTGGAATCCCATTTCAGTGGTTTCACAATAGGGCCCACAGACCGATCCAACTGGAATTTGACCAACCCGATGCCTATAAAGAGGTTGAATCCCGGAGATTTCATCGTCGACGGTATTCCGTTAATAGTTGGTGACGTGCTGTGGACCACGGACCACGGAATCAATAAAACGATGGTGGAAGCCATTTTGATTCCCAATAGTCCAACTTCAAAATTTTGGCATAGTCCCGAGAGAGGGATTGTTCTGTGTTTTGAAGACAGGAATTACGAAATATTTCCCGATTTGATTGGTTTGTGGCTGCGTTGGGACAAGCCAAAACAAGACAACCCAAACCAGTAGTTGCCGGTCCGGGTTTGGCTTGGAAACGGGGGACGCGTTCCTTGAATTCAATGCTGGAGGAATGGAGGGAGGGTATCGGGAATGCTTTTTGGCAATCAAGTTAGTTCACTCCGACCAGGTTGATGCCTTTGAGCGCCATGCGGGCTTTGGCTCTCATGGCGGCTCCGGTCAATTCGCTGTCGGAGAGGGCGCGGTCCCACAGCACCACCTCCCCGAGCTCGATGGCATTGGCGCAGTTGGAGTACGCCACATAGCAGTTGCCCACCCCGATGAGGGAGGCACTTGGCGTCCTCGGGGCTCTGCCGGTCACGACGGCGCCGGTGCCGATGCGGCCGGCGAGAATACCGGCATCATCCCTGATGCAAACCCAGGTCCAGTCTCCCACCGCTACACCCGCAGCGTTCCAGAGCATCGGCAGGGAGCCCCCCGGCTGGGTCAGATTGATCTGTCCCTCGTTGCCCGAAAAGAGCGCCAATCCGGCACCATCTTCATTCACGATTTTGAGCGTGCCGCTGAGCAGGGTGTAACCGGCCAGATCGGCCGGCCGCTTGATCGCCATGGCCAGGGTGTAACCCCGGCGGTCGGTGAATCCGGACGTGAGTCCGTTGACGTATCCTGCCAGATTCGCCGGACAGATCACCGAAGAGTTGGTGTATTGGACTGAGTCAACCGGTGTCAGGGGCCGTTCATTCAGCAGACCGGTTAGGGATGTCACGTCGGTTTGCAGATTCCACATTTCCCAGGCGGAGGCCTCGGTCTCCGGTTCACTTGGCGGGTCGGGCACTACCGTGGCTATTTGGGAAAAGGCCGGACACCAGTGCGGCATGGCCAGGGTGCGGCCTCCGATCAATGCTCCATCCGTCGTGCTGTCGCAGAGATTGCCCGCTGCAGCGTTGATCCATCCCGTCGTGTTGTAGTCCAGACCATATCTTACGGTGAGGCTGCCGGAAATCGTCCGGGTCGTCTGGAAAGTCACCCGGTCGGTGCCCACCGTAACGCTGGTCAGAGGCACGGTGCCGGCGTTGTCCTCGAGGCGGAAGCCGTAGTCGGTGGTGGATGGCACGCGGGCGGTGTTGATCGCCAGGGGCGCGGTGGGCATGGTGAACTGGGCCACCACCTTGGAGGCACCCTGCTGCTGCACGCTGGCGATCCGGATTCGGGGAACCCTGGCCCCCGTCGCCAGTGCCGTCCATGCCCGGGAGAACCGGTGGCCGATTTCCTGATAGGATTCCGGCGAGGGATGGATGTTCGATCCGGCAACAGGCGTCAGGAAATAGGACGGACCCACAAAATAAACATGGTTGGTGCCATCGGCGGCCAGCTGCGCCAGGGCCGGGCCGGGATTGCTTCCGGTGTAGGCGCAGGTCTGATAGGTGAGCAGCGCGGCCCCTCCCATGTCGGCATGGATGGCATCAGCCAGGGTCCTCAGGCCGGTCAGGTAAGTGTTTTCCGTGGTGGTGCCGGCGGCATCCGACTCCCCTTGGAGCCAGCACACTGCCGAAGTGGCAAAGCTCCTGCCCGCCGCCTGGGCCAGACTGGCGCCTGCCGGGTGATAGGATTTCAGAAAATCGTAGGATTCAGTGCCGGGCAGCAGGCCGGCCAGAGCATAGCCTCCCCTCCCGGCGGATGCGGAAAAGATGACCCGGTCTGCCTGACCCGCGGCGGTCCGCCGTTCTGTAATGCCCCGGGCCATGGAGGTGCAGGGGGTTTCGATGCCGCGCTCATACAGGGCGGATGCGCTGGTCAAGGCCACACCGGTCGGAAACGCCGGGCCGTTGGCAAAAGTCTGGTGTCCATAAGCGGCTGTGGTATTGGCCACGGGCACGCCATCCGCGCCGGCTGCCCAGCTTTGCCCATACCACCAGAGGGCGGTCCATTGCGCCGTCCGCATCTGGGGGGACGACAGGTTATCTTTCGGATTCGTGCCCGCCAAGGCTTCCTCACCGTCGCCAATCCCGTCGGCATCGGAGTCCGGCGTCGTCACCGAGGTGTCGTAGAATCCGGCCTCCTCCCAGTCACTGATGCCATCGCCATCGCGGTCCCGGTCCTCCAGCACACGGAGCCGGTAATACCGGGAGCTGCCTGCAGGATTCGGATCCTGCAACGAGCGCTGGGCGCCGTCCCCTTCGATTGGCTCACCAACCGCCTGCCAGTCAGTTAGGTTATTGCTGCCCACGACCTGGTAGCGTTTGTACAGCACGGTGTTCAGTTTCATCACGGGAATCCCGTCCGTCCCAACCAAAAGGCCCAGGTCCAGTCTCGACAAGGAGTCTCGCGGACTGGTGCCGGCCAGGGCTTCCTCAAGGGCTGTGAAGCCGTCGGCATCGTGATCCAGCCCGGCATCATTGGCCAGCATTCCATAGCGGGCGGCCCATGCGTCGGGCAGGCCGTCGCCGTTTCAATCCACCATGGCTGCCGTCGCGCGGAACTGGGAAAAGCAGAGAAGGCCGGCAGTCAGAAGGCATATTTGAGCAGGGCCGGAGACCGGGAGAAAAATGCCGGGCGGGGGATCGTATTCAGAAACATGGGTGGGCGCGGTAGGAAGAAAAGTCTGGGGGCGAGGCCTGGACTATGGGGGCGGAAATGGTGAGTTCAAGTTGTTATCCCCCATGGCTGGTTCCTTTGCAATGTCACACCCCGGCGGCGTTCGGGCTGTTCCCCGGGCGGGGAGGGGCTGGCTGGCCGATTACGTTCAAGGAACGGAAACCGGCTCCGATGACAAACCCGCCCCGGCCGCATCGTTTAAACACCCTTGCCATGAATCGTGCCTCCATCACCCCGGCCATCCTTGCCGTGGCGCTTTTTTGGGGTGCGGCGTGGGGAGTGGTGCAGACCGGAGCCTCCGAAACCCGGGAGGCTGCCAAGCCAGTTGCGCGCTCAGGGATAGACTTTGCGGCAGGGCGCCGTATGTGGGCCTTTCAACCGGTCGGCCATCCCCAGCCGCCCGCTCTGCCTGGCGATCCGTGGAGTCAACAGGACGTGGACCGCTTCATCCTCGAGCGCTTGCGGCAGGCGGGTCTGCAACCGGCGGC
>JAYUWQ010000353.1:0-1864 GCA_043753485.1 bacterium | reverse complement strand
TCCATCTGCCATTTGCCGGCGCCATCTTTTTGCAGGCCCCAGACTTTGCCACTGCCCCAGTCGGCGGCATAGTAGGTGCCTTCCATCCCGGGATAATCCTTGCCCCGGTAGATGCCCAGACCGATCACGCAGATGCCTTGATCAACATGGCTGAATTCGGCAATGGGGAGGACGCCCACGCGGGGATTGGTGGCCTCGTCCTCAATGGGGAAGGTGTGGCTGCCACACATGAATTTCCACCCGAAATTCTCCCCGCCTTTGCTGTTGGCGGGCTGGAGGTTGAATTCCTCCCAGTGGTTCTGACCGATGTCCGCGATGAAAAGATCGCCGGTCTTGCGGTCGAAGGAGAAGGTCCAGGGATTGCGGATGCCGTAAGCCCAGATCTCGGGTTTGGCGTTGGGATGGATCTGGGAGAATTGTTTCTCCGTGACCCCGAAGAGCGTCATCTGCTGGAGCGGCGTGAGGAAGGGATTGTCCTTGGGAATGGAGTAGGCGCGGTCCGGGGTGGAGTGTTCGACATCAATCCGGAGCATCTTGCCCATGTGTGTGGTGAGGTCCTGGCCGGTGCTCAGGACGTCGCCTTCCCACCCGCCATCGCCGACGCCGACGTAAAGATAACCATCGGGACCAAAGGCCATTTTGCCCCCGTGGTGATTGCAGTAGGGGAAGTCGAGCTGCATGATGACTTTGCCGCTGTCCATGTCGGCTTTGTCAGGGTTTTTGGCGGAAACCTTGTATTGCATCAGCAGGGTGGAGCCGTTGAACCAGAGATCGGAATAGGCGATGTAGAAGAGGCCGTTTTCCTTGAATTTGGGGTGGAATTCGATGCAGAAGAGCCCTTCCTCGAGGAAGGAACTGAGGGTTTTGTCCCTGAGGTCGAGGAAGGGTTTTTCCTGGAGCTTGCCGTCCTTGACGATGCGGACAATGCCATGGCGTTCACAGATGAAGAGGCGCCCACTGCCGTCTTTGGGGCCGGTGACGTGGATGGGATCCACAAGGCCGGTGGCGACCTGGACCAGCTGGATGGCTTGCTTGTTGGGAAGTTTGCCGCCGGGCTGCGCGGGGGCCACGGTCTCGGCGGAGGCCAGCGGAGCGGTCAGGCTCAGGCCGAGAAGGAGGAGAGCGGATGTTTTCATGGATATGGGGAAGCTGAGGGTTCGATCGTGTCGGTGAAAACCGGAGCTTACTGGAAAATGCTATTTTAATTCAATATCTAAGTTGGGGGGATGCCGCGGCCGGGAGCGGCGGCTCGGGCCGGGAAATGCGCGGGGCGGCCGCTTTCAGAGCCGGGCTTGGCGTTTGCGAATTACCGGCACCGGGGCAGAATGAACGGATGCTACCTTGGCTCCAGACTGACCGGCCCCCGCTTTACCTCGCGCCCATGGCGGGAGTGACCGATGCGGTCTTCCGCCGGCTGTGCAAAGAGCTGGGGGCGGAAGTCATGGTGACGGAGTTTGTCAGCAGCGAGGGCATTATCCGGCGCGATGACCGCACCCGGCATTACACGGATTTCGAGGAGGCGCAGCGGCCGGTCGGCGTGCAACTCTTCGGCGCGCATCCGGAAAATATGGCCGAAGCGGCGCGGAAGGTGATGGATTGGAAGGCTCCGGACTTTATCGACCTGAACTTCGGCTGTCCGGTCAACAAGGTGGTAGCGAAAAACGGCGGGTCTTCCCTGCTGAAAGATTGTCCGCTCCTGACGGCCGTGGCGACGGCGGTGGCCAAGGCCGTGCCAATCCCCGTGACGGCAAAAATCCGGATCGGCTGGGATGAACAATCGATCAACGCGCCGCACATCTGCCATCTCCTGGAGGACTGCGGCATCGCCGCGGTGACCATCCACGGCCGCACCCGGGCCCAGGGT
>JAYUWQ010000352.1:0-4559 GCA_043753485.1 bacterium | reverse complement strand
GCCGACCTTGAATTTGCGGGGCAGGTAGAGTTTGCCGTAGATGGGATCTTCGGCGGCCTTTTCGTCCTTGGCGATGGTTTTGGAGCGGACGTCAGGGTTCACGTCCACCTGGGCCCAATCGAGATCGATTTTTTCACCATCCAGCCAGATGTCGGCATAGGCGGAGGAACGCCAGAGGAAGCGCTGGCTGACTTCTTCGGAAAGGAGCTGGGCGTCGAGCCGGGCGGCGTCCTTGATCGGAGCGGCCGGGGCCATGGTGTTGCGCACCACATCGCCGCAGGCGCCCATGGTGGTGAGCCCGCTGTGGCAAATCCCGGCGATGACCGCCTTCAGGTTCCCCTTGAGCACGCCGTGGAGCTGGATGCCCTGACGGTTGGTCAGGCGCAGCGAGCCTTCCGAAAGGACGCAGAGGTCGTGATGGATCAGCCACTGTTGGGCGGAAATCCGGCCGCCGGGCATTTTGGAGCGCACCATGAACGACCAGGCCTTTTCCTTCTTTTCCTTGGTCAGGGCCGCACGGAGGTCCCGGTCGTCCTGCTGGTAGGAGCCGTGGAATTTGAGCAGCACGTTTTCGGATTCATCCACATGGGTGAGCGCGGCGTCGGCGAAGTTTTCGGCGATGTCGCCGCGCAGGCCCTGGGACTCGAGTTTGATTTCTTCGACGCTGGCTTTGGACATGTTTGGCAGTAGGTAAAGTGGAAGCGGACCATGCAGGGTAGCTGCATTCGGGCAAGGGGCAACTGGAAAATCCCTATTCCCTACAGGAAATAAGGAGAATTGGCATGATTGCACTCCGGCCGCAGGATTTCCTCATGGTTTTTCCGCAAATTTCTCTTTTCAGACGGGTCCGGAAGGCTCTCAGTTGACCTCAGTAAACGAAAAACCCCAGTTCCGGAGAACTGGGAAACGTTGTTACTGCCAAACAGCGCTGGCTTGATCGGTGTCTTTTGCCGGTCTTCCGATCTAAGTGGCGTTTGTCGCGGTGGCGACGGGGTTGGTGCTCTGCCTGAACTCTGCAACAGCCAGCCGCAGGTGGATGATCTGGAGGTCAAAGCCGTGGCCCATGGCGGCTGCACCTATGATGCGGCGCAGGATTTGGGGTTCGTCTATTCCCACGGATTCCTGGATGCGGATGGCAACGCGTGGCGACTGAACTTCATGAATCCGGAGGTGCAGATGCCGGAGTAGGCCCGGGGATTCGGAGTTTCTGAGGGCGGAGAGCGGGGTTTCGGCTTGTCAGGATTGGGAGAGGGTGAAACGCAGCTCGCCGCCTCCCGCGCCACCGCCACAAAGCATCTCAAAGCCCTCGTTGCCGAACTCACTTCCGGTGGTAATTCAAGGGGTGCCACAGCGGCGGAGCCGAAAACCGATTCATAGCTCAGCCAAGTCCCGATCTGTGTCATAGTCTATCCGTCCTATGAATTCCCAAACCCTGAAATCCCTGATCGCTTCCGGCGAGATCGACCGCGTCGAGATGACGCGGTCCGTGACCGATACGGACAAGTTCAGGGAAGCGATCTGCTCGTTTTCCAATGACATGGCGGGGAAAGGAGAGCCGGGCTATCTGCTGATCGGGGTGGATGAGAAGGATCCCTCCTTCCGCCTTCCTGTGACCGATAAATTGCTCCAACAGTTTTCAGCCTATCGCTCGGATGGGCAGATTCTGCCCCTGCCGGTGCTGAGCGTGTCCACGGTGCCCCATCCAGATGGCGGGGGAGAGGTGTTGGTGGTGGAGGTGCGCCCGCACGACATGCCGCCGGTACGCTACAAGGGCAGGGTCCACATCCGCGTGGGTCCCCGGAAAGACACGGCCAGCGAGGCAGAGGAGCGGGTGCTCATGGAAAGGCGGGCGGCGAATTTCCCCACCTTCGACGCCACGCCGTGTCCGGAAGGCGACTTGAAGCGGCTGGATCTGGAAACCTTCCGGCAGACTTACCGCCCGCAAGCTGTGGCGGAAGAAGTGATCGCTTCAAATCATCGGGACACCAAGGAACAACTGGCCGCCCTGCGGTTTTATAGCCTCAAACGCGACTGCCCGACCAATGCGGGGATGTTGGTCTTCGCCTTCGACCCGCTGGATCTGTTTCCGGGCGCGAGAGTGCAGTTTGTTCAATTCGATGGACCCGGTCTGGATGACGATGTCCTTGCAGAGAAACCTTTCACTGGAAGCATGATCACGGTGCTGTCGGAAATGGACAGTTTCCTCAAGGGACGTTTCACCCAGAAACCGGTGGTGGTCTCGGCCTTGCGTGAGCAGGCGGTCTTCGACTTCCCGCCTGAAGCCATTCGCGAGCTTCTTATGAATGCCATTCTGCACCGCGACTATCAATCGACGAGCCCGGTGCGTTTCTACCAGTTCAGCGACCGGATCGAGATTCAGAATCCCGGTGGACTCTATGGTGATGCGTCTCCGCAGAATTTCCCCAAGGTGAACACCTATCGAAACCCGATCATTGCTGAGGCGATGCACGTGCTGGGTTATGTAAACCGCTTCGGGCGGGGAGTTGCCCGTGCCAGACGCGCGTTGGACGAAAACGGAAGCGCGGAGCCAACCTTTCAGTTTGAAGCCCATCATTTCCTTTCGATCATCCCCAAGCACCCGCAGAGATGAAGACGCTCGCATTTTTCAACAACAAGGGCGGGGTCGGAAAGACCACGCTGATTTACCATCTCGCCTGGATGTTTGCCGACATGGGCAAAAAGGTGTTGGTCGCCGATCTCGATCCGCAGGCGAATGTGACGTCGATGTTTCTGCCGGAATCGGAATTGGAAAAACTCTGGGATCCGGACGTGGACAGCAAGCAGAGCATCATGGCGCCCATCAGCCCGCTGATCCGTGGCTTGGGCGACATTGGACCCGCACCCGTGCACTCAATCACCAGCAGGCTGCGTCTGATTCCAGGCGACCTCGACCTTTCCAGCTTTGAGTCCAGACTATCCGAATCGTGGATCAAGTGCCTGGACCGGGATGAAGCGGCTTTCCGGGTGACCAGCGCGTTTCACCGTCTCACGAGGACGGCTGCTGAGGAATTCGGCGCGGATATCATTCTAATTGATGTCGGGCCCAATTTCGGTGCCATCAACCGGTCCGCACTCATTTCCGCCGATGCTGTGGTCGTGCCGCTGGCCCCTGATCTTTTCTCCATCCAAGGGCTGAGGAACCTGGGACCAACGCTGAGAAGATGGCGTGAAGAATGGAGCGAGCGGAGAGTGAAAAATCCCGAACCCTCGCTTGATCTGCCGGTCGGGAGCATGACCCCGCTGGGGTATGTGGTGCTTCAATTCGGCATCAGGGACAGCCGACCCGTAAAGGCCTACGACAAGTGGTCAAAACGGATTCCGGAAACCTTCAATACCGCAGTGATTGGAGGAACCAATCAGCTGCCGCTTGATTATGGTCTCGACGACCATTGTCTGGGATTATTGAAGCACTATCGAAGTCTCATGCCGATGGCCATGGAAGTAAAAAAGCCGATTTTCCATCTGAAAGCGGCTGATGGAGCGATCGGGGCACACAACGCCAGCGTCAAAGATTGCGAAAGGGATTTCCGCAGGTTGGCCGAAGCGATTCTTTCGAAGCTTTGATGGAGTGAGGGTCTGGCGCGGTATGGGCAGGAGCCGCCCATCTTCCCTACGGGCTTGTGATGGTCCTGCTATTTCACCAGGGTCACCATGAGGTCCTTGGCTTCGACGGTGTTGCCGACGGCGACGCTGAGGTCGGCGATGGTGCCATTGCAGGGGGCGGTGACGGTGGTGAACATCTTCATGGCTTCGAGGGTCAGGAGGGGGTCGCCTTCCTTGACCTTGTGGCCGATGCTGACGGCCATGCTGGCGATCATGCCGGGCATGGGGGCGCCGATCTGCAGGGGATCGCCGGGGTCGGCCTTGGCGCGGGTCTCGACCTGTTTGGCGGCGGATTTGTCAGCGACGCTGACGTGGCGGGGGTAGCCGTTCAACTCGAAGATGGCAGTGCGCTGACCAGTCGGGTCGGGCTCGTTGAGGTTGAGCAGACGGGCGAAGAGGGTCTTGCCGGCTTCGAGACTGATGGTGATTTCCTCCTTGTCGCGCAGGCCGTAGAAGTAGGCGGGGGTGGGGAGGACGCTGATGTCGCTGTGGGCTTTGCGGAACTTCACAAAATCGGCAAAGACCTGTGGATACATCAGGTGGCTGTAGAGGTCGTCATCGGTGGCTTCCTTGTGTCCCACCACTTTGGCCACCTCGTGGCGCGTTTTGTCGAGGTCCACTTTTTCGGCGCGTTCGCCGGGGCGGTTGGTGAAGGGTTTTTTCTTGCCGAGGATGATTTTTTGCACATCGGCGGGCCAGCCTCCCATGGGTTGGCCGAGGCCGCCCTGGAGCATGTCGATGACGCTTTCCGGGAAGCTGGTGCCGGAGGGCAGGGTGTCGAGGTAGCTGCGGGCATCGCCGGGTTTGACCCCGCGGGAGATGAGGAACATGCACATGTCGCCCACCACTTTGCTGGAGGGCGTGACCTTGACGATGTCGCCGAACAACAGATTCACCTCGGCATACATGCGGGCGATTTCCGGCCAGCGGTGGCC
>JAYUWQ010000351.1:0-12457 GCA_043753485.1 bacterium | reverse complement strand
GTTTTTGCGTTTGGCGCAGCTTTGATAGTCGAAAGCGAAAAGGAAAACGAAGCGGTCCTCCAGGGGAAACCGCTTCCGGCCCTCTGCGGCGCTGCCGCGGCAGGCTTCCACCGGATGCGGAAAGAGGTGGACGGGCACGTCGCCGCTTCGTTTGAGCAGGGCCTGCTGGATAAAAGGGGTGGCCACCCAGACTTCGTCCACCTGACGGAATCCCTCCTCCATCCCCGGACTCAGTTCCGGCAGTTCCCAAAACCAGACGCAGATGACATACTTTTGTTCGGTAAAGGACGGGCCGGCCTGGTGCAGGAAGCTGGGGATCTGGTCCGCATTCATGCTGAGCAGACTGATGCCGGGACCGGCCCCGGAAGGGGAGGCGGTGCTGGTTTCAAAAGGCACGGTAGCCACATCATGCTTCTCCCAGGCGTGGGTCAGCACCGGGACCCCGGCGGTCTGCAGGCACCGGGCAATGCGGCGGCCGGTTTCTCCAATGCCCAATCCGGAATTCAGGAAGCCAGCCAGACGGATTTCGGGCAGAAGGGAAGAGGGAGGCATGGTGGGGGGTAAGCGTAGGCTGGGGCTGGGAGATAGCCGGAGGAAACGTGCATAGTGGGAATGCTGCCCGGTCTTGAAAAGCGTGAAAAGAAGAGCGTGCAAAGCGGCCCCCGGACCGGATGCGGGCCGTCTTCAGTCCGTCACCGGTCCATACTTGTGGCCCACGGCGTCACCGCCGGATCGTTTTACCGACAGGGTGCCGCCGGTTTTTTTCAGCTTGAGTCCCTTGTAGCTTTCACCGCTGACGGGCTCGAGCCGGAAGAGCAGTTCGGCTTCGAGAAGCTGGTCGTAGCTCACTTCTGCGGCCTCGGGACGATCGACAAAATAACTCTGCGCGGCGAAAGCGATTTGCTGGAGATTGGCCCGGATGGTTTCGCCCGCCTCATTATTGGGATCTTCGTTTTCTTCTGCTTGAGCGGGTGGGTTGGCCAGGCCGGAGCGGGTTTTTCCCAGGATTTTGCCGTAGGCTCTGAAGCTGGCGGCGGACAGGAATGCCACGGGAAGAGTGACGGCGGCGGGAATGAGGGATTTGAAGCTGTGCGGGGAGGTGGATTGAAAAACCATGCCTTCGGGGAGATTGGCCCTTACGCTGGCGATGGGCTGGGCCGGCCATGGAGAGAGCTTGCCAAGTTCCTCCATCACGGTGCGGATGGAGCCGGTATAGGGGGACGGGGCCTCGGAGAGGGTGCTCCGCAGCAGGTGGTCGAAGGCTTTGAACACTGCAGGCGTGACGTAGGAAAAATCATTCCCCTCTATCGGAAATCCTGCCGTGGCCTTGCGGAACGCCTCCCCATCCGACAAGGGGGTTTTGGATTCGAGGAATTCCTTAAGCGCGTCCGGATGGGTTGCGATCAGGATGCGTTTGGAGTTCAGGTCATGGTGGATCAGGAATTGGAAATCCGGGGTTTCTCCGGCCGGATTGGCCTTGGGAACGATGCGTTCAAATCCATCGCCTTTTTCCACGGCCGCCTTGCCGGATTGCCGGGCATATTCCATCAGTGGAGGGAAGAGGAAATCCAAGTGATCGAAGCTCACCACGAGGCGGAAGGCGGGCACCACAGTGCTGCTGCCGGGCAGGGTAAAACTCTTCCCCGCTTCCAGTCGCCCGGCCAGGATGATCCGGGTGTCCAGTTTCCCGATAAAATCGCCCGCCGTCATCTCCAGTCCCGGCACCGGGAAGCCCAGCAGCCCTTTGTATTGGTTCAGGATTTGGGGATCACCGGTGCTGCGCAGCACCGATTCCGTGATCTCCAGCAGGGCGCTCAGCGTCAACTCGGTCTCCATTACGAGGTCCGAACCGGCGGGAGCCAGTCGCGGCGATTGCAGGGGCGCCGCGGCACCCCCAAACAACTTGGCCAAACCCGACCGGCCTTCCGGCATGTAAATCATGGCCCGGTTTTGAAACAGATGATCCTGGGCTTTTTTCGAACTCATGCCAACGGCCTTCACCCGGTCGAGGCCCACCCCTTCAAGAATCCCCTTGGCACTCAGCCCTGGCGGGATGGCGGCTCCCAGTTCGGTGCGGGCGAGGCTTAGCAAGGCATCACTCACGCCGGCAAACCTGGCCAGGTCCCCGTCCATATCCAGGATGGTGTAAAAGACGCCCCCGGTCTCCAAGTGCCGGGCCACGGCGGAAAAATTCGAGGGCGGATCTGCTTGGGCCAAGGCGGGCAAAGGTGCGAGGAAACACGCCAGGGCAGCAGCGCAGGGAACCAGATGGAGCAGAGAATTCTTAACCATGGTCAGCGGATAGCAGCGGAAACGGCTCGTGGCAATCCCTGAGACCAAATCGAAAGGGGGGCTGCTTTTCCTAAACCCATGATCAAACATTTCCCGGGAAGAAATGGCGGACAGGGAGGGATTCGAACCCTCGTTACATTGCTGTAAACACGCTTTCCAGGCGTGCGCGTTCGACCACTCTGCCACCTGTCCGTTACCGCCGTTTCTCAGGCGAGTGGCGAGTCTTAGCGGGCCACGGGCGCCTTGCAAGGAAGAATACTAAACTTGTGGAAATTGTTCAATGTTCCGGCTCGTGCCAGGCCCGGCACCCCCAGTCTGGTCTTTGCCCCAGCGGGGGGCAGGGCCCCGGTGCAACGGCGGTCCGGACCCCCTGATTGATTGCGTTCTATTATGACCGGGCGGCGTTTTTCACTGGATTTCTGAAAAACGGAGGACACACTCGCCGTTCCCCTTTCTCCATCCCCCAATCAATACCATGGCCACGGACGCAACCACTCCTTCTCCTTCTCCCGAACCCAGCCTGCGTGAGGCACGCCCCTGCTGCTCGGAAAAAACGATGGCTTACCTGATCATGCGGGTGCTGCTCGGACTGATGCTGCTCATCGCCGGTATGGAGAAATTCAAAAGCTCTGACAGCCCCTACTTCTACTCCTTCAAAAACTGGCATGATGACGTGGATCCGAAGTCCGGCGAAGTCATCAAGCCAGGACGCTGGCTCACCGTCGCCAAGCCGATTTTTGAATTCGGGGGTCTGAACAATCCTGAGGTTTTCCAATTCGGCACCTTTCTCGACACCAAAACGAAGGACGGCAACGTGATGAAAGGGGGCGAACAGATTTCGAACCTGGTGACTTGGACTTTCTATTATTACGCGCAGTATTTGCCCTATCTGATGCTGCTTTCCGGGGCCATGATTCTGTTTGGTTTCCTGAACCGGATCGGTCTTTTTCTGGGAGGCGGCCTCTGGATGTCACTCGCCGCGGGTCAGATGCTGTTGCCGGATAATCCTACCGTGTTCATGCTTTCGCAGTATACCCTCATGGTGGCGTTCGCTCTCTCCCTGGTGAAATACAATCGTTTCGCCATCACCCATTACTAAAACCAGGCACTACGGTGGCTCTCCGCGCCGTATCTGCTGTCATACGGGACCCGCGCCCCGCCAGAACCCACTCTCTGTCGCCATGAAATCCACTGCTTCTTCCACCGGCAAACCTGACCTGACCCGCCGGAAATTCCTCCGCAATACCGCCATCACCGGAACCGCGCTGAGCTACACCAAACTGGCCGCCCATGCCGCCACCGCCCCTCCCGGAGCCTCCGATACCCTGAACATCGCCCTGGTCGGCTGCGGCAGCCAGGGAGGCATTCTCAAAGGCGCATCCCTCCGCATCCCCGGCATCAAATTTGTCGCCGTCTGCGACCTTTGGGACGTGAAGGCCCGGACCATGGCGCGCGCCATCGGGGCCGACGTGAAGGCCTACGAGACCATGGATGAAATGCTCAAGGCGCATCCTGAAATTGATTGTGTCCTGATCGCCGCTCCGGACTGGCTGCATGCGCCCTTCACCCGCAAGGCGCTGGAAGCCGGCAAGGCCGTCTACTGCGAAAAGATGATGTCAAATTCCATCGAAGCGGCCGCCGACATGGTGCGGGCTCAACGGGAAACCGGTCATCTCCTCCAGATCGGCCATCAGCGCCGCAGCAACCCGCGCTATCAATTCATGCGCAACCGTCTGTTGCGCGAAAAAAACCTGCTCGGCCAGATCACCCACCTTTACGGCCAATGGAACCGGTCCGTCAAAATGCCCTTTGAACCCAAGCCCGGCACCGGGATTCCCCAGGAAAAGCTGATCGCCAATGGCTACCCGGACATGTTCCAATACACCAATTGGCGTTCCTACAAAAAGTTCGGCGGCGGCGTCATCTCCGATCTCGGAGCCCACCAGATCGATATCTTCAACTGGCTGCTCGGAACCACCCCGCGCTCCATGATTGCCAGTGGCGGGGTGGATTATTTCAAAAATCTCCCGCTCCAGGGCGGCGGCACCTTCAGCTACGAGCAGCTCGACAACGCGGCGGTCGTTTATGAATATGATGTGCCCGTCTACTCCGGCGGGGTGCAGGTCATGGAAGGGGACAAACCCAAAACCCAGCTGGTCCGCGCCATGTATCAGGTGCTGACCACCAACGGTTCGCAGAATTACTACGAAAAGGTGATGGGCGTGGAAGGCACCATCGTGATCTCCGAACAGCCGGTCTACAACCAAGTTTACCGGGAAAAGGACACCACCGGGGAGAAGGTCGGCACCTGGGAGCAGCTCGCCCGCACCGGATTTCTCCGCAAGCCGCCGGCGACGGTTTATAACAAATTCTGGGAACGCCCCAAGGCATGGAATATCCCTGACAAATGGCTCGCCCGGGAAGGCACCCAGGACGTCCGGGTTTCCATTCCTGCCGACCCCTATGAACTGCCGGCCATGCCCAAGGAAATGGACGAAAAACCACCTCACCAGTTCCACCTCGAAAACTTCTACACCACCGTCCGGGCACGCGGCAAGCAGACCGACCTCAACTGCCCGGTCACGGAAGCCTACAAGTGCGCCGTTTCGGTGCTCAAGATCAACGAAGCGGTGGCCACCGGCAAACGCATCGATTTCCAACCGTCTGATTTTGTCGTCGCCTGACACGCCCAGCCCATTCCCTACCCAAAGATGAAAAAACGTCACCACCGCCGCGCCACCACCGCTGTCTCCACAGCGTGTCTCACCGCCCTCCTCCTCTCCAGTTGTGAAAAGGCTGCTCCAGGCTTGTCCAAGATCAGCTCCTCCACCGCGCCGTCGGTTTACACCGACACTGCGGCGCCCGCGCCCGCTGCTCCCGCTCCGGCGGCAACCCCTGTGACCAAGCCCACCCCGGCTCCGGAAGCGCCCAAACCCGCGATGCCTACTCCCGCGGTCGTCAGCACGCCGCCCCCGGCGCCTGTGCCTGCTCCAACCCCGGCTCCTGCTCCAGTGGTGGTGGCCCCGGCTCCTGCCGCCACGCCAGCCCCTGCGGCGGCTCCTGTTGTCATCACGGGACCTGCGATCACCATCAAACCGGAAATGCCGAAACCACTCTTTGTCGGCACGCCCCTGCCCAAGGAGAATCCCCCGCCCAATTTGGATACATCGACCGTACCCACCCTGGAAGTCAAGGTGCCCGAAGGCGTCACCCTCCTCTCCAAAGGCAAGCCCGTCACATCCAACGACTCCGCGCCGATCGGTGATCTCACCCTCGCCACAGATGGCGACAAACAAGGGGATGACGGCTACTTCGTGGACCTCATGCCGGGCAAAGCCTGGATCCAGATCGATCTCGGGGAACCCAAGGAAATCTGGCTCCTGTGGGTCTGGCACTTCCACAAGCAGAATGTCATGTTCAAGGACGTGATTGCCCAGATTTCCGATGATCCGGAGTTCAAGACCTCGACCACCGTCTTCAATAACGATTTCGACAATTCCGCCGGCCTGGGCGTCGGCCCTGACAAGTCCTACATCGAAACCAACAATGGCCGCCCGATTCCCGTCAATGGGGTCAAAGGCCGCTACGTCCGCTTCTCCAGCAATGGCCGCGACCTTGATGACACGAACCAATACATCGAAGTCGAAGTCTACGGGAAATAAGCCCTGTCAGGACTCCTGAAACCATCAGAAAAGCCGCAACCTTGAAGGGGTTGCGGCTTTTTTATTGATCGGATAAACCCGGTTTTTGGTCAGTGTCCCAGCATCCAGGGACGGGAACTCGCCTTGCCGGCTGGAGGGATCCCAGTCCGGCCTTGCGCATCCGTTTGGGTTTGATGGAGGACGACGGACCGCATCCGCAGCCACCGCCGCCGGTGTGGGCCGAACCGACTTTGGGTTCGTGACGGATGCGTTCGTTGGTGGCAAAAGCCTTGCGCCGTTGCGTCAGGAAGTGGTGGCTTTGGAAGCCGCCACGCGTCAGCTCCGGGTGGCGGTGCCGGCCATGGTTTGCGGTGGGCTGCTGCCGGTGGTGCTGCCCGATTTCCAGGATTGTTTTCCTTCCGTGCAACTCCATGTCCTACGGGCATCGAGGCGGCCACGGCCCTGGCCGCGGGCGCACTGGATTTGATCCTCACCCAACCGGCCGAGGTGCCCGCGGAAATGGTGCCGCGGGAGCTTTACCGCGAATCGCTTGGATTCTATGTGGCTCCTTTTCATCTGCTGCGCCAGCCCGGACGGATTGGGCGGACCGGGCTGGCCAAACATCTGCTGCTGGTGACCGACGAGGATTCCCGCCGGCGGGTCATGGGCGGATGGCCCGGGACCGGCGGGGAGCCCCCCGGGCGGATCTGGTTATTGCCCGGGCTGCACAGTGTCAGGGAACTGGCCCGGGATAGCGGGCCGCGGATTGCCGGAGCAGTTCCGGAGTGAATTGCGGCCATCCGGCGGCGGTCGCCCACGACGCGGTTTCCAGGACGGCGGCGGGATCGGTCAATTGCCGCCGGGCCGCCGCGCAGGCCGCGGGAAGATCCCGACACATCTGAGGCACCGTTTGGCAGACGTTCTGCTGGCACACCAGCGCGACCTGCTGGGCATAGGCCCCGGTTTCGAAAGGCACCTCCAGTTTCCCGCATCCGGCGGGTTCCACCAGCTGGCCCCATGGCGCTGGCGCCACCATGCCATCCATCATGCCCGCTGCGAGGCGTTTGAGCATCAGCTCCATGGGCATTACTTTGAAGAGCGGCCGGGCTGCCCCAGGGATGGCGCTGAGCCACAAGGCGATCTGCAGGCGGGACAGGGAGCGCTTCGCCTCGATGGCAAAAAGGTCAGCCGGCGCATCTCGCGGCCGGTCACGGGCCCGCGGGAGGAGAAACAGAGGCGGTGAGCCGCCCGGCTCAGCACCAATTCCATCGGACAGGCCGCGTCCATCCTCGCGGGCGGCGGACAATACCGGCAGCACCTCCAGCTAAGGAACAAATCCACAAAGAAATGGGTCTGGCAACTGCATGAAGTTAGGGCGCCGGGAAGCAGGTCAGTGGTCCGGGGGGAATTCCAGCGAGGGGACCCGCAACGGCCGGAGGGACCACGTGAAAGGGTTATCGCAAATAAATCAGCACAGCCAATGCCACCGGCCCCTTTTGAGCCAAAGGAGACCGTGAATTCGATTCATGAAGTCGGGAAGCGCCCCCGGAGCCCGCGAAAACCGGGTCCTGGAGTAGGCAAGTTCCTGCCCGATTTCCCCGAGCCAAGGCAGGCACGTGTGACCAGGTCCCCTCAAAGTAAAGGATCAAAACCTTCGGCCGGCTGGATGGCACCCGATTCCCTTGGCGAGTGTCAATCTGCAGGAAAAAATGGTGCTCGGGGGGGGACTCGAACCCCCACAGGTTACCCCATACGCCCCTCAAACGTACGCGTCTACCATTCCGCCACCCGAGCAGGGTGTCCCCTGTGTGGAACAGGGCTTTCCGCTCATTGCGAAGACTGATTGAGGAGGTCAACGCGAGCGGACCGCTACCAAGCAAAGGGTGGCCCATGGTGCAAGAGGATTGTGCAAAAAATTGTTCGGAAACGTCAAGCAAACCCACCAATTCCCCTTCCAGGCCCAGAGCGGCGGGCCGTAACCTGGTAGGGAGTTGGTTTTCGATGAGGCGTTTGATGCCTGCTCCCATCCGGGGGGCATTCCGACAGTTTGGCCAGGATCAGGAGAAGCGGGCCTTGATGGGGTCTTCCGTGGGGATGGTCTGGATCTCGTAGTAACGGCTATTCGGCACGCGGCTCCAGCGGAGCTTCAGCTGCCCGGTAAAGGCGCTGGTCTGGGCGGTGAGGCCGGCGCGTGCGCTGACGGGCTGCGGTGGCCCGGGAATGCGGCGCAGGGCCAGCCGACACTGAGGAGGGCTTCGTCGGTGCGGGCGTAGTTTTCGCAGTCCAGGCCCACGGCGCGGAGGTTGCTCTGCGTGCCCAGGATTTCCGTAGCCAGCGCGGAGCGGATGGATTTTCGTTGTTGGTCGAGGTTGGCAAGGGGACGATCCGGCCAAGCTCAGACCGCTTGCATTGTTGGCCCGGTGCCTTGGTTTGGTTCTATTCACTCTCAGAATCAAGCAGCGCTTTGAGTGCGGAGCGCAGTCTGGCGTGGGGCAGGTCATCCTCCTGCTTTTCAAGGTAACGCACGGAGGTGATTCCCAGCTTCCCTTTGACCAGCACATTCTTTTGATCGTGGGAGAAAATCAGGTCGGCGACAAGCTGTGGGTCGCCGGCCTCGATAAAGAGATCGCCATGACAGTATTTAACGGCCAGCAGCGGGCCTTTGATCGATGCTTTGCGAATGCTCCAGGAATTCCACATCAGGGTGGTTTCCGGATCTGAATCCAAAATGACGGTAAGGGGTCTCATGGGATGGTTGTTGTTGATCTTATTACCGGGAGCCGCGCTGCACCTTGATAGAACGGGCTGGTGGTCAATTTCGAGTTAATCATGCAGGAAAAGCTGGGAGCCTCAGGGGTTGTCCTGCTGCAGGCAAACCGGGTGGGCGGAAGCACTTAGAAGTTGATCGTCATTTGCAGGTAGAACCAATCGGCATCGGTGGCTCCGCCATTGGCGGGGACCTTGGTGACGGATTCCTTGATGTAGCTGCCGGCGAAAAAGTGGGCGTAGCCGAGTTGAACTTCCAGCCGGGAGTTGATCTGGTATTTGGCGAGGAGATCCAGCTCGGAGCCGACAAAGCGGCTGAGGGAAGGGTCTTTTCCATAACCATTGCTGCTGCGGGGGGAGCTGGATTCCGGATAGAAGGCATCGTGGGTATCGGCCAGCCAGAAGAGGAGGTAGTCCGCCGAGACGGTCAATCCTTTGACGGGTTTGGCGGAGAGGGAGACGCGCGGGCTGCTGAGATTCCGCAGGCCGACGAGATCGGCCACGCCGTAAAAGCTGTGGTTGGTGGCGAACTGCGGCTCGAAGGTTTCCTGCTGGTCATCGGTGGCATCGGAATCCCCGGAAGCGTAGTCGTAGCCCAGGCCGAAGCGGGGTTTGAACCCGGCGCTCTCCACGGTGTAGCCGGCGCTGCCGGTGAGCGCGAAGGACTGGAGATCCCGGCGCTGGCCGCCCCTGAGCACGGAGCCGAATTGCCCGGCACCCTCGAAGGCGAAGTCCCAGCCGGAAAAGGCGCCGGGCTGGGATTTGATCCGCGTGCCGTAGGTGTAGACATCCCGTGCGGACGGCCCGCCGATGCCGGGGGCGATGGCATTGGGTGATCCTGCCCCGGTATTCCGGGCGAGGAAAAAAGCCTGGGTTTCCACTCCCTGCCAAATCTCCTGGGAGGAGGCATACAGTCCGGAAAATTGATCGGCCTCGTTGGACTCGTTGAAGTAGTCATCGCGGGGGATGACGACGCGGGCGGTGAAGAGGTCGATCCAGCTTTTTTTGCCGGCCTGGTAGCGGAGCCGCGCGGCATCGAAGCTGCGTCCGGTATTGCTCCAGTCCGTCAGGCCGATGAAACGTTGGTCGCCGTAAGTCATTTCCTGGCGGCCGATTTTGAGGCTGAGCGGGAAGACGGCGGGATCCCCCAGTTCCACATAGGCCTGGAACAGATCGAAGACATCCTGACCGGGACTGGGCCCGCGGGTGTCCGACTCCGCCTGGGCCCCGCGTCCCTCCACGTATAACTTCAACCAGGGTTCCGGGTTCCACCCGGTATGCAGCTTTTCCCGGAAGAGGAAATAAGCGTTGTCATTGTCCACCCCGTGCCGGATGAAGTCGCGGTTCGGGTAGGAGCCGGCATCGTCCGTCATTTCATAACGGAAACGGAACTGGCCGCCGATATCCCACTCCTTGAAGGCGGGGGAGGAGTCCCGCAGCGCCTCATTGAGCCACCCCGCGCCCGGGGCGGCTGCCGCTGGCGGGATGGGAGCCGGGGATTTGGCAGGGGCTTCCCCGGCCTGCAAGGCCCGGGGCATTCCCGCCAAAAGGGCCAGGGAGAGAAACGCCAGGCAACGGAATTTTGCATTCATGACGGGAGGTCCGGCAGATGCCGGTGGTTCCATGTAATCCTGAACGATCCATCCTGCAAAGGATAGGCCGGGGAAAATGCCGTAATCTTCCACCGGAAAGCCATGATGGCGGGCCCCGGCCGCCCGGTGAGCCCGTTGCCGGGGGTATCGGAAAACCCCGAGGAAAATCCTATCTTTAGCATGGTTCAGGATTGCCAAGCGCGGGCCAGCCGCTATCCTGGGCCGGAATGTGTTTTATCCGATCCATCACCCGCGCCGCCTTTTCCTCGGCGGCGGTTCTGGGGCTCAGCGCTATCGTGCCGGCAGAATCCATGGCGCAGACGATCGCTGAAGTGCTGGGCACTCCCGGGGTGGTCTGGACTCCCGCCGGGGACGTCACCGCCATCACACACCCGGATCAAGCGCATGACGGGAAGGACTGTCTCCGGATCAATCCCCGGGGCAACAACCCGCCCGCCGGCATCCAGACGGAGCTGATGGCCCTATCCGTCGTCGATGGTTATTACCGATCAGAAGGCCTGTCCAATTACACGACCTTCTCGGTAGCACAGCAGAAGTTCACCGCCAGTTCATGGAAAGCGCTGCATATCCTTGCCAGTCCCGGCCCTCTCGTGATGCATAATCTGGGCACCCCAGACCGGGGGGCTCTCTACCTCGACGAGGTCCAGATCCGGCCCGCAGTGGTGGTCCCCGTCGCCGAGGCGCTGGATTTTCCAACCGGTCTCGTCAGTTTTCCTCCCACGCCCAATCTGCGCCCCTTCGCCGAACCCGATTTCGCGCCAGATGGAGCGGATGCCGCGGTGCTGAGTGGGCCAGTGGAATTCAGCGCCAACCTGGCTGGCCCCCGCGTTTTGCAGTACCGGGTTTCCCATCCCGAGGGAGGGGCCGCTTCAGTGGTCAAATACTACTACCAAAAGGCCGACGGGAATCACGTTTGGGTCCCCTTGCCCGCAGGTCCTGTGTCGGGGATAATTGATCTCACGGAATCTGCGCGTCCGTCCCTGGTGCTGGATCAGATGAAATTGCTGCCCGTCCTTGAGATGGCAGAGGCGCTGGGGGTTCCATCCCTGAGTTTCACTTCCAAGGGGCCGGCGGTCGCCACCATGGGTCCGGAGGAAGCACCTGCGGTCATGCTGATGCCAGGTTCCGTGACGGATCGCGGGTCCATCACCACCACCATTCCCGGGCCGTGCCTGCTTAAGTTTTCCTATACTGGCAATATCACCGTGGCCACTCCCACCTCGCGGGAAACCATATACCAAACTTCATCCTACCCACCCGGCCAATGGGCTTCGGTGGAAATCCCGCTGTTTAAGACGGAGAATACGGTCACCTGGCGGGCTTACGCCAACGGCACCGACGCCGGGGCCTGGCTCAAGGCCATCACCATTACGCCGCGGCCTGACACCTCGCTATTGGTGGAATGGCTGGGTGAACCAGGGTATGAACCAGTCCTGTTGCCTGGGGTGTTTGTGAACGGTTCCACCGCCGGTGATAATACCTACTTGTCCTACAGTTCTGCCAGCGCGGAGCTCAATCCCCTCCTTCAACTGCCGGTGAACGGGCCGGTGTTGGTTTCATTGCGGGTCAAATCCCCCGCCCGTTTCCGCGTGGATGGCGGATCATGGCACAGTGTGGGAGGTTTTTTTCCTTACTACTCTTCGGAGGCATATCAAAAGTACATCGTTCCCCTGGCGCCAGCGAGGATGCACACACTTGAAGCCGGAGGCTCGGGCACCCTCACCGCATTGGAATTTACTCCCCTGACGGTCATTCCCCTGCCGGAAGCGCTCGATGCTCCGGAACTCACATTCACTACCTCTCCGGATCTCCCGTGGACTGGCTACGCCACGCCTGTCTCCCTGGGCTTCCGCGGTGGACAAGCGGTTTGCGGCGGTCAACACGCCACGGCGGGCGACCCCTGGCTGGAGACCACCATGACTGGCCCCGGCACCATTTCCTTCAGCACGTCCCTCATTGCAAGCAACCCTCCGCTGCCCGCTGAGCAGCCGTCCGTGCCGCCCGTGGTCCTGCTGGACGGGACGCCCTATGTCACAAAGGTTGGCTTGATGGAAATTCCTCTCGGCCCCGGGCCCCACACCATCCGCTGGGTCCAGCCCGGCAGCCAGGTCCTCACCGGTACGGGCAGCCTCTGGTGGCTGGATG
>JAYUWQ010000350.1:0-1873 GCA_043753485.1 bacterium | reverse complement strand
TGAGCTCGGCATTGAAGCACTCCAACCCGACCTCGTAAGCCCCCGGCAAAAGACCGGTGAGCTGAATGACTGGCTCCTGGTCAAGCGCGGACCACCGTTAAAGGTGAATTTTGATATCGGCGGCCTCACTCCTCTCCAGATAAAGCAACAAATCGGAGACCTGCGTTCCCCCGAACTTTCCGTGAGGGAAAAAGCCGGCGGCGTGCTGCGCAGCCAAGGAGTGCGGGCGCTGCCGGCATTGCGTGAGGCCCGCACGGAATTCCCTGAAGATGAGTCGCTCCAATGGTGGCTTGAGGCCGTGATCCAGCAGATCGAACGAGAGCCGGAAGCGAAGTGATGCGCCGTTGCCCTGCGGGGATTTCCCCGCAGGCTGCGGGTTATGGAATACGATTGGTCGAGTCTGGATGAATTGCGCACCACCTACCTGGAAGGGACGGCAGGGCAGGGGGATTATTGGGCTTCGGATGAGCTGCTGCGCGGTTATGATGTCACGTTTGCCCGTCGGATTGCGTGGAAATGGCAGCATGTGTTCCGGGATCTGGCGGGGATGAATTGGACGCCGCCGGCCGGGGCCGTGTACGATTGGGGCTGTGGCACGGGCGTGGCCGCGAGGGAATTTCTGGGAGCTTATCCCGGGGCCGGCTTGACGGGGGTGGGCCTGCATGACCGGTCACGCCGGGCGGTGGGATTTGCCAGTGCGGCGGTGCGACGCGAGTTTCCTGACCTGCCGGTGACGGCGGCGGAACCCCAAGGTCCCTTTACCCTGCTGATCAGCCACGTGGTGACGGAACTGAAGGAAACCGGTATGGCGGAATTGTTGAAGCTGGCGGACCGTGCTGCCGCTGTCGTGTGGGTGGAACCGGGCACCAGCGTGGCCAGTGCCCAGCTGGTGAAGGCCCGCGAGGCCCTGCGGGAATCGTTTTATCCTATCGCCCCCTGCCTGCACCGGAACCGCTGCGGCCTGCTCGCGGAAGGTCATGAAAACGACTGGTGCCACTTTTTTGCCACCCCTCCGCCTGAAGTTTACACCGATCGCGACTGGGTGCAGTTCGGCCGCATCATGGGGATCGATCTCCGGTCCCTCCCGCTCAGCTATCTGGTGCTGGACCGCCGGGCTCCGGTGGCTCCCGTGCCGGGGGCCGTCCGCATCATCGGCAAGCGGCGTCTCTATAAAGGCCACGCCTTGCTGGATGCCTGCGACGCCACAGGCGTGCATGAGCGGCGCTTCACCAAGCGCACCGATCCCCTCCTTTTCCGCGCCATGAACAAAGGCAAGACCAGCACCCTCCAGCAATGGACGCTGGAGGGAAATGAGGTCACCTCATTGAAGGAAATTTGACAGGCTTGGCTCCATCCTCCTTCACCCCTTAGGCATCGCCCCGGGAGGAGGGCCCTTGTTTCGTGGAAATGTTCAAGCATGCTTGGCCATGCCCCCCGCCGAAACTTTCCCCCCCTGTGCCCGTTGGACCCGGGACGGCGGCGAAGTGGTGCTGGTGCTTTCAGGTGATTGGCAAAAGGATGGACCCGCGGTGGTCATGGAGGGGGAGGTGCCGGATCAGGCCCCTGACCGGTATGCGTGCGACGGGCTCGGCCGCTTTGACTCCACCCTTCCCGCTTTCCTCCTCGCCCGTCTGCGGAAGGCCCGAAAATCGCGATCCGCCCGCCCGGGGCAGAGCCAGGAGGCCGAGGTCCGGCCCCCGCTGGAGGGATTGCCGTCCAATCTGCAGGGCCTGATGGAGCTGGCCCTGGCCGTTCCTGAAGAGATCGGGGCCCGCCGGAAATCCCGGCCGCCCTCCGAATTGAAGAAGTTGGGAAAAATTGCGCTCGAAGTCTGGGCCAGTATCATGTCGGTGGCCGAATTCACCGGTCAGTC
>JAYUWQ010000349.1:0-4582 GCA_043753485.1 bacterium | reverse complement strand
TTCCGCTGCAGCGCATCACCGGTTCCGGCAAAATCCACCTGCACACTGTGGTCCACCACCAGATCGACGGGGACGAGCGGCTCGATCATTTTAGGATTTTTGCCCATCCGCGCCACGGCGCTGCGCATCGCGGCCAAATCCACGAGGAGCGGCACTCCGGTAAAGTCCTGCAAAACGATGCGGGCCACCACAAAGGGGATTTCATACTCGCCGGGGGATTTGGCATTGTAGCCCGCCAGATTCTTCACATCGTCCTCCGTCACCTTTTTGCCGTCACAATTGCGCACCAGCGACTCCAGCACGATCCGGATGGAAACGGGCAACCGGCTCAGATGCGGGGCCACTCCCGACTCCGCCAGGGCGGGCAGGGAATAAAATTTTCCTTCAAGTCCAGACGTTGTTTTGAATGTGCGGAGGGTATTCACTGGGATGGATGCGATGGATGAAAAATCGGCTGATTTCAGCGTGAAACATAGTCAAAACCAGCACTGACCGTCCGGCAAGCGCATCACGTGCCAGAATGCAGAAAAACCGGCCACCCTGACGCGACTTTGGATGGTGGCTGGATTAAGCAGGACGGGGTCATGCCCCCGGGGACGACGAGCAGGGGCTTTTATTTTCAAGCCCACCGCCATTTGGCACTGCGCACCACCGCCAACGCCTGCCGGACGTCCAGCGCCGTTCCGGCGGCGTGCTGGTTCCTTCTCCGGTGGTTTTCCCAGCGCGCCAGCTCTGCGGGAGGCGGGGTATAGGGCCGGGCGTGGGGCACCTGCATTCCAGTCAGCATGGTATAATATCCTTCAATGCCGAACGGGCTGTTGGGATTCATGAGCACGGATTGAGCCAGCACACTGGGACCGTTTTCCTGGTAATATTCCACCAAAGGCGCGGCCCCATGGAGGACGGTTTCGGCGCGGCAGCGCTGCCAGAAGGGGGTATCCAGACGGGTGTTGAATTTGTAATGCATGGCCAGGAAATCCCGCACTTCATCCCACAGGGCGGAGAGGTATTGGTTGTACATTCCCACCATGCTGGGAGTCGGCGCGTCATCCGTTTCGCCCATACCGTCCGCCAAAGCCCGGCTTTGCAGGCAAATGCACATCAGCGCAGTGGCTTCCAGCGGCTCAACAAACCCGGACGCATTGCCCACGCCAATCACGTTGCAGACCCAGTTCCGACGGTAACGTCCGCTCCGGAATTTCACGATCCTGGTGCCGGCCACCCGTGGATTTTTCCGGCGGTATTCCGCCTCCGCCGCCTCATCGCTCAGGTGATCCGAGGCGTAAACATAACCGCGATTGATGATCTCCTCATGGTCAATCCGCCAGCACCAGCCGGCATCCATCGTTTCCGCCGTGGTGTAGGGCTGGATCGGTTCTTCCGGCCGGCGCTCCCAGCCTCCCACCACGGCCCGGTCGCAGAAGAGGGCATCCCGGTAATCCACGAAGGGTTCCTTCAGCATTTTTCCCAGCAGTTCCGCGAAAAAACCGGACGCATCCACAAATAAATCCGCCGTCTCCGTGCCCCCATGGTCCAAAGCCAACGACCCCACTCCACCATCTTCCCGGCGCTGCACGGTGGTCACCGTGGCATCATGGACTTCCACCCCAAAGTCGCGGGCCCGGGCCTCCAGATAGGCAACCAGTTTGCTGTTCTCCATGTGATAGGCCACCGCCCCGGTGATCAGCGGAGCCCCATTCGGCTGACGCGGGAAGACCCGGTTTTGATCCATCAACACGGACGCCTGGTTCACGTTGCTGAAGTCGCCCGCGCAGTAATACCCATTATTCTTCGGCAGGTCGGCATGACGGAAATCCGTCTGCAGGTTGAAGGTGTAATTGAAGGAAGGCCGGGGACCCCACAAATAACGGATCCCGAGTTTCCAAATGGGTTGGACGGCGGCATAAAACTTATCAGGCTTCAGTCCCAGATAGTCGTGGAAATACTGGGAAAAGTAGGGTGTGGTTCCTTCACCGACGCCAATGATGCCGAGGTGAGGGCTCCGCAAAACCCGGACCTGGAGGTGCGGGCGCTTCCGCTTTAAAGTGAGAGCGGCAATAAATCCCGCACTGCCGCCGCCGAGAACGGTGATTTTTCGAATAGGGTTCATACGGAAGATTCCAGAAAACGGGAGGTGGCCCACAGCATTGAACCTTTTGCATAAAGGTTTGCGCCGGATGCAAAAGCAGGCACACCGCTCGGCCGGGTGCCTGCAAGGAGCCAAAGGAGATGCCGGAGGATGCCGGACTAGCGCTTGCGTCTGCTGGCGAGTCCAGTCAGGGCGGCCAGTCCCAGCAACAATGCGGAAGGCTCCGGTACCGGATTGATGATTACCGCCGCAATGGACCCACGCCCGGTGCCGTTCCGGGCGGCTCCGTTGATCAGGGAGGAAGCTGCCGTTTGCACTGGGGACAGTCCCGACAATTCCGTTCTGGAAACATTGTTGGCATCGCCCGGACCAGCCGTGAATACTCCCGCAATTCCATCGAGGGAGGCCGGAAGGAAACGGGTGGCATCGCCGGACGAATAAAGCAACTGCAACGTATATCCGGTGGTGCTGGGGGAAATGGTTTGGAGGGCCGCGAGCACACCGGAGAGGGTGATGCTCAAATTGCTATCATCCAGATAACCCTTGGAAGCTTCGGTCGGGCCTCCCGTGTTCCGCCACGTGTTGGCGGAATTCCATGACACCGTGGCTCCAGTCAATCCCAGTAAAGCGGAAGGCCCGCCGGTATTCCCGGGGACGTTGGTCCACTCGCCCACGCTCACTCCATACTGGTCGGTCGTGACACTGATTGCGCCGTCACCTGACGCTTCAAGGAAATTCACCGCGTAGGAGGCCGCATCGGCCGGTATTGCCATCCCAAGCAGCATTGAAGGGAGAATGAGGAACAGGTTCTTTTTAACCATAACGATCAAGGAATTTGGCTGAAATTTAATAAAAGCCATTTTTTGGAATCTTCCCGGAAACGCAAGGTGAAAATAAACGATTTTAGCGGCACTGCTATTTTTACCATCCGGAGAAAACCACGGACCGGGCTCCGGCTGATTGGTTTTTCCACTCGACACCGGGCAGGGCGGGGTCCTTTTACGGAGGAGCGGCGTTGTTGTGATGCCGCTGCCTGATTGTTCCTTATGATGAAACGCCTTGCCTACACGTCTCCCTCGTTTGCTGCCCAACTCCGCCGGCTGGACCGGCGGCATGTGCCATCCGCGGAGTTGTCGTCCTACGTGGCGGGAATCATCGCGGAGATTGTCAAGGACGGGGACAAGGCCCTGCTGGGATTTGCGGAGAAATTCGATGGCGCGCAGCTCTCGGCCAAAACCCTGGCGGTAAGCGATGCGGAATGGGAGGCGGCCTCGGCTTCCGTTCCCCCCAAGGTGAAGCGGGCGCTGGCCCTGGCCCACAAAAATGTCCTGACCTTCGCGAAGAAGGGATTGCGCAAAAACTGGTCGATGAAAAATGCCCAGGGCGCGGAGGTGGGGGAGGTGTATCAACCCTTCCAACGCGTCGGGATTTATGTGCCCGGCGGCACGGCGCCGCTGATTTCCACCGTGATCATGACCGTGACGCTGGCCCAGGCGGCGGGGGTGCCGGAGATCGTGGTCTGCACGCCCTGCGACAAGGCCGGGCAAGTAAATGCGGCCATGCTGCACGCGCTGAAGCTGGCGGGCGCCACGGAGATTTACAAGGTGGGGGGCGCGCACGCGATTGCCGCCCTGGCCTTCGGGACGAAGACGATCCGGCCGGTGGATAAGATCATGGGTCCGGGCAATAAATTTGTGGTGGAAGCCAAGCGGCAGCTTTTCGGAGCGGTCGCGATCGATCTGCTGCCTGGTCCCAGCGAAATCATGGTCTTGGCCGATGAGACGGCCAATCCCGCCTTCATCGCCTCGGATCTGCTGGCCCAGGCGGAGCACGGCAAGGACAGTCAGGTGCTCCTGGCCACCACTTCGGCGGAACTGCTGGATGCGGTTGAGCGGGAAGTGGCCAATCAGCTTTCCATGCTGCCGCGCGCCGATATCGCCACGGAATCCCTGAAAACAGGAGGCACCCTGGTGCTGGTGAAGGATTTGGAGCAGGGCATTGCCCTGGCCAATGCCTGGGCACCGGAGCACTTGAGCCTGGTGGTGAAAAACGAAAAACCGGTGTTGCCGCAATTGCGTTCGTCCGGCGCTATTTTTGTGGGTCACTACAGTCCGGTGGCGGTGGGGGATTTTCTCGCCGGCCCCAGCCACACCCTTCCAACAGGCGGAGCCGGAAAGTCCTTTCCGGGCCTGACGGTGGATTTGTTCCAACGCCGCACCAGTATCGTGAAGCTCAGCGCCAAAGCCTTGGAAAAGTCGGCTCCGGTGGTGGAATTGTTTGCGGAAATTGAAGGCCTCGCCGCCCACGGCCGGTCTGCCACCCTCCGCGTGGGTGGCCATATTTAGAGACGGTGGCATCTGGGGGGCGAAGGAAATGCCTCTTATTTGATCGCCCGAGGTGCCGCGGCCCGCACGGGGGGATGTGTGAAAAACCCGTGTCATCTGCCTCATCCGTGCTATCCGTGACCGCCTTATTCACTGCCTTCCCGATGAA
>JAYUWQ010000348.1:0-4587 GCA_043753485.1 bacterium | reverse complement strand
GGACCGGATTGGTTATCTGACGGTCCACTGGCACGATCCCGCCCAGGGGCCCTCCCACCTGCACCGCCTTCATTGGTTGCCGGAAGCCGCCGGCCAGTTCAAAAAACACCCGTTCCAAAGACGTGCCCATCGCCACCTCATAGATTCCTGGCCAGACGAAATTTGAATCCAGGGAGAGCAGTTTAGGTCCTGTGCTTTGCTCGGTGCCGATCTTTGCATAACCGGCTCCGCCCAGCAAAATGAGGGGCCTCACATTGGCAAACGTCTCCACATTGTTCACCACGGTGGGGCGGCGGAATAATCCCTGCTGTGTCGGGAACGGTGGCCGCACCCGCACTTCCGGCCGCTGACCCTCAATGCTGGCCAGCAAGGCCGTCTCTTCGCCGCAGATGTAAGCCCCTGCTCCCTTGATGGTTTTGAACTCGAAATTGAATCCGCTGCCTTGAATGTTCCTGCCCAGCCAGCCGGCCGCCCGCAGTTCGCCGATGGCCTCGTTGATGCGCGTGATCGAATCGGGATACTCAGCCCGGATGTAGAGCACCCCGATTCCCGAACCACAGAACCAGCCGGCCACCATCATGCCGAGCAGCACCGAGTGGGGTTGTTCCTCCATCAAATATTTATCGATGTAAGCCCCGGGATCGCCCTCGTCGGCGTTGCAGACGATGTATTTCACCGCTCCCTCCGCTTCCTGGCAGGACAGCCACTTCAAGTGGACCGGAAATCCAGCGCCCCCGCGGCCCCGCAGCTTGGATTCCCGCAGGTCCTGTAAAAAGGCATCGCGGCCCTTGGCAAACAGGGCCCGCAACGGCGTATACCACGCTTCAATCCCCGGAAACGTCCCGGTCAGCATCGGCTCCGGCAGCGCGGACACCACCGCGTAGCGATCCGCACAGTCGCCCACCCCGGTTTTAAAGAGCGTGTCCAATTGGGCGGGTTCCTGCGCGGAGTAATTCCGATCCTCATACTGAAAAGCCCCTCCGGCATGGCAGCGCCCGAGACAACAGATGTGCCCGATTTCCTCTTCCATGAAATGCTCCCCCACCTGCCGGTGCAGGTTGCCCTGGGTGCCGGCACACAGGCAGGCTGAGCCATTGCAGAGGAAAACCTTTTTTCCCGCATTTTCTTTCTTCAGGAAATCATAAAACGAAACCGCCCCCAGGGTCACCGCATCGCCGAATAACGTCTCTTCCCCCAGGGGACGCACCACCCCGGCGGTCTCCGCCGTGCCATGGCCCTCCGCCGCATCGACCATGCGTTGAAACACATTCTGTTCGATGCCTTTCCGGAAGGACAGATGACTGAGATTTTTTGACATGGCAGCAAAGCCCGCCACCAGCAGCGTCGGACCAAAGTGGAATTGGTAAGGGATTGTATCGGACTGGCTTTCAGGAACCAATCAAAAAACCACCCGTTTTTGGAAGAGGGTTGTTCAAATTGTTTGAAAGTTTTCCGCCATCTCACGCGTTGAGTGGGGTATGTTATCGTGAGGGGCTACTGCTGGATGCAGGGTTTCCTGGCGGTGAAGATTTGCCAGGCCAGTCCGCCGATCGTCAAAAGCTGGGCCGCGGACAGGAACGTCGTAGACCGGCCTTCCCCGAAGTACCGGCTGGGATTGCTGGTTTTCCACAAGCCGCGGAGGATGGTGAATACAAAGACGGCCGGATTGAAGGCCACGATCCGCCGGAGGAGTAGCTGGGAAGACATGTGGGAAAGCTGTTGAAAAGTTAGGTGACAGTCGCGCCCCGGCGCTGAGGGTGTGGCCGGGATGGCTTTTCGCTCAACGTGCGAGGCCGCACTGGACGACGAAAAAGGCGGGCTGGAGGTGGGCGAGCGGAGCGCGCAGTTGGTCGATTTCAGCGGCCGGGCCGTGGAGTTCAAGGCGGGTGAGGTCGGCCATGGTGAGGAGCTGGCCGAGCAGTCCGCCCACGTTTTCCAGATGGGTCAGGACCCCGCTGGCGCCGGCGTAACCTTCCCGGCAGAAGATCTGGTCATCGAGGGCGGTGAACTCATAAAAACAGCAGGCGGTTTCGGAGCTGGTTTTTTCGACAAAAGCGGGCAGCAGGGCCTCGATCTCCGGCAACCGTCCGGGATGTGCTTTAAAATAAGGATGCAGGGTGACGAGATTGGGTGGAATGGACATGATAGGAGAAATGGGTAAAGATGGAGGGGATCTACGGGGAAAAGGCCGAGGTTATTCCAAGCCAGCGGTGACGAGGTTGTTGAAGCGGTCCACCGGTTCCTTGGCGGACCACGCGAGGCCGCGCAGGACGAGGGTGCGGAAGACGGGATCGTCAAACGTCCAGGAGTAGTGGCCCCCCAGCGTGACAAAAATGCGGCCGCCAGTGGCGGGCTCCGTCACCCAGCATTGAGGACGGGCGGCCCCTTCCTCGATGGCCGTAGCCAGCGGGCGGGGTTGTGAATCCGGGGAGGGAATGAGATTCCAGTAAGTTTCATCGATGAAGGAAACCTGGTGGAGATTTCTTGCGATAGGATGCTGCAGCGAGGCATCGAAAACGAGATCGATCGGCCCGTGGCGGTATTTGGTGAGACCGGTGTGGGAGGCAAAACCGAGCCGGGCTGCGAGGGCAGGGGCCTGGGGACCGCCTTCGACGGCCCAGTGGATGAAGACCGCGCCGCCGCCCCGGGCGAGGAAAGCATCGAAATCCCGGGCCCGGTCATCGGACCAGTCGCCCCTGCGGAAGAACATCACGGCATCGGCGGCGGCCCACTGGCCAAGCGTCGGCCAGTCGAAGGCGAGGCTGATTTCCGTTTTCCCCGCGAGGGTAAAGAGGCGGCCCCAGGTTTCGCGCCAGCGGGGGTAGTCATGTTCGCCGGTGCCGTGGTCCTTGGGCCCGGAGACCAGCAGGACTTTGAGCGGACGGGTCGCGGCCGGTGGTTCCGGAGCCCCGGCGAGCACGGTGGTGATTTCAGCCGGAGTGCGTTTGAGCGGACGGGTGCCCTCGGCATAGACGCCCATCAGGGGCGGGGAGGTCAGGAGAAAAGCCATCAGGTCACGGAAATCCCGGGCGCCGAGGGCTTCGTTGAGTTTGGCCGGCATGAGCGAAGTCTTGAGCGCGCTGGACGAAACAATATCTGTTTTCGGCAGGCGGAGTTCTGCCCCCGCCCCGATGCCCAGCACCACAGAGCCATCGGCTTCCGTGCGGGGCACCGCGATCATTTCGCGGCCATCCTTCAAGACCACCTGGTGGGCCAGGTAGTCCGGATTGAGCACTGCGGAAGGGTCGTGGATATCGCGGAGGGTGCTGGCGTAATCCCGGCTGACCAGATTGGATAGGTCAGGCCCCATCTTGCCGCCGGTGCCGCGCACGCTGTGGCATTTCGAGCACAATGCCCGCTCGCTCAGGAAAATTTCCCGGCCGCGGGCCCAGTCGCCGCCTTGGATTTCCGGGCGGGGGGCGAAGGCGAGGACGCTGGAAATGGCCTCGGGTTGTGCCCAGGGCAGGAGGAACCGGTGCAAGGGCAGGGGCCGGGGCCGGGAATCCTGTTTGGTATGCCAGGAGAGGCGCAGGTTAGGCGCGGCCCCGTTGGTGGTGCGGCAGGTCAGCACCAGATCGAGCAGTTCCTTTTCCTTGGGCGTGATGGTCAGGAAAACATCGTGGGTCACCTGGCCGGGACTGGAAGCGATGACCTTGGCGTTGCTGCCGAAACCGCGACGCACCGTAAATGGCGCATCTGGCGAGGTCAGGGCCAGGGTCACCTCCTCCGGGGCCGGTTCATGGTCGAGCGAGGCGCCGGGCTGGATGGCGGGGCGCAGCATTTTCCAAAGGTCGAGCCGGGTGCGCAGGGTGAGTTCGCCGGGCTGCGCGAGGTGGCGTTGCCATTCCGCCTGCGGGGCGCTGGGCCCGGTGAGCTCGCGGACCACCTGACTATCCAGATGGGGCGTCCAGCCTATCCAGGAGGTGCCGTCATCGCCGCGCCAGGCGGTTTCCACGCCGGTGAGTTCCAAGTGCAGGTCGGCGGCGAGGGGGCCCGGCAGGGTCAGGGCGAAATGTTCCGGAGCGACCTGGGGAGGCACCCGCAATTCGAGGGTGCGGCCATCGGCGGACCAGCTGCCGCCCAGCACCGGGACAGGGGTGACGGGTTCAGCCATCTGGCGTTTCACCACTTCATAACCGGGCCACATGGTTTCCAAACGATCGCCCGCCCGGAGATACATTCCGCGGGTGATGGACGCGCCTTCCAGCATGGCTTTGGCAGCGGCCGGATCAAGGGGCCGGTCCCAGCTAACCCGGAAGACGCCGGGCGATTCGCTCCAGGCCAGCACCGGCTGTGGGGTGGGTTCGGCAGCGGGCGCGATTTCAAAAATCAGGCCTTTCCCTTCCGGTCCGGTGCCCCAGTCAGGATCGCCGCTGTGGGTGGCCACCAGCAACGTGCCGCGCGGACTCAGGGTCACATCCACCGCGAGCTGATTCAGGGCCGCGATGATTTCCGTCTGCGCCACGTAGCCGGCTTCGGATTTCACGAGTTTGGTGCGCCAGATTTTGCCGCGGGACTCGCCGGCGACCAACGCATCGCCCGACCACCAGGCTGGTCCGAAGGCCTTGCCGCCATGGACCGGATCGT
>JAYUWQ010000347.1:0-1884 GCA_043753485.1 bacterium | reverse complement strand
GGTCTGTCAAAAGTCAAAAAGCTCTCCCAGAAAGCCTTTCTTTTTCTTGCGCCGGGGATCGTAGCTGCCATCGGAACTACGGTGGGAATAGTCGTCATCATCGTCATCATCCCGGCGGCGGTAATCGCGCTGCGAGGGTGGCATGGGCGGCAAAGCGCCGGGTGAATGAGGGGGAGCAACGGCAGGGGGCGGGGCGATGGCCGACCCGGCGCGTTCAATGATTTTATCCAGCTCTCCGCGGTCAAGCCAGATCCCGCGGCATTGCGGACAGAAGTCTATTTCAACTCCCTGACGGTCGGTCATGGAAAGGGCAACATTGCATTTTGGGCAGTTCATGAGGGTGATATTGGGTAGGTATTTGCAGGTGGGGAATCAGGATTCCGCCGGAGGGTTCTCCGGAACGGGGTGGAGCGGCGTAACCGCAATGGCTTTGGGCTTCAGCAGGGAACAGACGACACTGGTGGTCAGGATGACAATAATAACGCCGAGCGAAAGCAGGGTATCGATCTTCCAGGGGGTGTGGACCAGAAGCATCTTGATCCCGACAAAGGTCAGGATGACCCCGAGGCCGAGCTTCAGATAGTGGAATTTATCCATCACCCCGGCGAGGGCAAAATACAGCGAGCGCAGGCCGAGGATGGCGAAAACATTCGAGGTATAGACGATGAAAGGATCCGTGGTGACGGCGAAAATCGCGGGAATGCTGTCCACCGCGAAGATCAGATCGGAGATTTCCACAAGGATGAGCACCACGAAGAGCGGCGTAGCCATCAGAACCCCATTTTCCCTGACAAAAAACCGGTCGCCCCGGTAGCCGGGCGTCACCGGCATCAGCTTCTTGAACCACCGGACCACGGGGTTTCTCTCCGGATGGATTTCCTCCTCCTTTTTAAAGATCATCTTCAATCCGGTGAGGATGAGGAATGCTCCGAAGAGGTAGATGATCCAGGCGAATTTCGTGATAAGGGCGGCGCCCAGCACGATCATACCAGCGCGCATCACCAGAGCGCCCAGCACGCCCCAGAAAAGCACCTTATGTTGATATATGGGGGGACCCGCGAAGTAGGAGAAAAGCAGGGCGAAGACAAAAACGTTGTCCACGCTGAGCGATTTCTCGATGACATACCCCGTGAAGAATTCGAGACCCTTCTCCGGGCCGAAGTGATGCGCGATCCACAAATTAAAGAGCAGCGCCAGACTGACCCAGACCACCGTCCAGGCCATGGATTCCTTGAAGGTGACGACGTGGCATTTCCTATGAAAAACGCCAAGGTCGAGCGCCAGCATGGCCAGCACAAAGACATTAAATCCGATCCAGAGCCAGGTTTGATCAATCATCAATTTTTAGTTATTACGGGTGGAAAATGCCGGGGAAATCAGGAAGCTATGTAGGAGGAAGGTGGTTTGGAGGGGCCTTTATCCCGATGACGGCCGGCCTGTTTGGCCTCGCGGGAATCCAGGATGTCCTCCAGCTCCACGAGATTTTTCGAGAAGGCGGCAGCGAGGGTGTGGTCACGGGTAGTTGCCGTCAGGTCCGGGCCGGGGGTGACGAGATGGATGAAGATTTCCCATGGTGGACTGGCTTCGGCATGGCGGGTGATCTGGACGATGGCTTCGTCGATGCGGCGGCGTTCAGCGATGCCGGCGAGCCGTTCCGCGACCCAGGTTTCGGAGGCATCCTGAAGATGAAGCGGGGAAGTGGAGAGAGTGATTTTCATGACGGAGGTGGTTCAAGCAGCAGCACCGGGGTCGGGCCGCCCTGCCATGTCACCTCATTTTCCATTTCGAAAAATGACCCAATTCCGAATGGACCATTCGATTTTTCCGAAGTATGCCTGGGCTTATGGAATGGCTGAACTATCATCATTTGAGATACTTCTGGAC
>JAYUWQ010000346.1:0-4594 GCA_043753485.1 bacterium | reverse complement strand
GGAGGTCATGATGGCCGGTCTCGAGTGGGGCTGCCCCTTCGTGTTATACTGGGCTTTGTATGACAACGAGGGGTCCACAGCCAATCCGGGAGGGTTCTGGTTGATCAACGAGAAAAACGAGAAACAGCCCGTCTGGGACCTGCACAAGAAGTATTACGATTGGTCTAAAAACCAAGGGGCGGTTAACCAAGCAGCCTTCCGCCAGAGTTCTCTGGATTTTCTGCGGAATCTTAAAAAGACGGAATAATGGAACGTCGACGGGCCTTTTCAGTGATCTTCGGGTGTTTGAGTTTGCCCGCCATCCCGGCGGGGGCAGCCTCGACACGGGTAAACTGGTTTAACTCGGCGGGAACTGAGTTGCGGGACTTTTCCGGGACTCTGTTGGTGGACAGCGAGTTCCTTGGCGTTCGAGGTGATCTGATCCAGCTTGGATATTATACTTCGGCTACCACTGGTTCACCATTCGCCGGGACCTGGGTTCCCCTGCGGGATGGGAGAATCGGAGGGAAATCAGTCGTGGTTTTGGGACCGGGGCGGTTTAGTTATGAGAGTCCATTGGATGGGACGGAACTGCTGGGAGGGACCCCCTTGGCCATCCGGTTTTACGACGCTCCGGTGATGGACGAGGCAGCTTTGTTCAACGCTGTTTCCGATTCGACCGGGGCTTGGAATGCGATCAACTCTCCCACCACCCTCTTGACCATGACGCTTTCACTGGCCGACGCCACGCTGATTTGGCAGGATGGGGGCAGCAGTGCCTTTCGGACGACAATCCCTATTCCCCAGCCGGCGGGCGGTGCCTTGCTTGCGGTAGGTTCTTTTGCGCTCTGCTGGCGAAGAGGCAGGAGAGGCGAAGAGGAGGCAGGCAGGGGACAGGGAATAAAGGGTGGCTTTCCGACCTGAGCTTCTCCCTGCTATGAGGTGGTGAAGTTCAGGGGCGGCTCACATGGGCAGAGCTCAGGTCGTCAGAAGATCCTTGATCACATGGCCATGCACATCCGTCAGGCGCCGCTCGACGCCGTTGTGATAGAAGCTGAGGCGTTCATGGTCGATGCCGAGAATGTCCAGAATTGTGGCGTGGAAATCATAGACCGTGACGACATCCGCCACGGCCTTGTAGCCGAAATCATCGGTGGCTCCGAAGCTGTGGCCTGCCTTCACGCCGGCGCCTGCCATAAAGGCGGTGAAGCCGGCGGGATTGTGGTCGCGTCCGCTGGCTCCCAGCTGGAAGGTGGGCATGCGGCCGAACTCCGTGCACCACACCACGAGGGTGTCGTCCAGCAGACCCCGTTGCTTGAGATCGGTCAGGAGCGCCGCGGTGGGCTGGTCCATGACCTCGCCGTGTTTGGTGTATTGTTCCTTGAGCGCCTTGTGGCCGTCCCAATTGCTGACGCCCTCCCCGCCGGTTTGATAGGCTCCGTTGAAGAGCTGGACGAACCGCACGCCTTTTTCGACGAGGCGGCGGGCGAGGATGCAGTTCCGGGCATAGGCGGCTTTCAGGTCCTTCACCGGATTGCCCGCTTCATCCGCGCCATACATTTTCAGAATGTGGGCGGGTTCATAGGAAAGATCCGCCACCTCCGGCACGGACAACTGCATGCGCGCCGCGAGTTCATAGCTGGAAATCCGGGCGGCCAGTTCGGAGTCGCCGGGGAACCGCTCGAGGTGATGCCGGTTCAGCGTGCTGATGAACTCACGCGTGGCGCGGTCGCCGGCGGGACTGACGGCCGCAGGCCGCGCCAGATTGCGGACCGGCTGCGAGGCATTGAAATCCGTGCCCTGAAATGCGGCGGGCAGGAATCCCGACCCCCAGAAATTCCCGCTCGATTGAGGGGCCCCCCGCGGATCAGGGATCGCCACGTAGGCCGGCAGGGTTTCATTGGCGGTGCCGAGCGCATAGGTCGTCCAGGCCCCCATGCTGGGGAAACCGTCGAGGGTAAACCCGGTGCCCATGAAATTTTCGCCTGGACCGTGGGTATTGGTTCTTCCGGTCAGGGAATGCACGAAGCAGAGGTCGTCGGCCAGAGCCCCCAGATGGGGCACCAGGTCTGAAATCATCTTGCCCGTCTGGCCGCGCGGGCGGAAGGCCCAAGGGCTTTGGTTCAGCGCGCCCTGTCCTCCCTGGAAGGTGATGATGCCTTCACCGCCCGGCATGGGCTGGCCGTGGAGGCGGATCAGTTCGGGTTTGTAATCGAAGGTGTCCAGCTGACTGACGGCTCCGGAGCAGAAGATCATCAGGACATTTTTCGCCCGCGGTTTGTGATGGGAGCGGCGGGCGGCGTTGGGGTTGGCGGGATTGATGTCCGGGCGGATGGGCCGTGCCGGTCCGGCGAGGGCCTGCTCCTGTCCCAGTAAATGCGACAGGGCAATCCCGCTCAATCCCGTGGCGGTGCGGGAGAGGAAACCTCGGCGGTTGAGCAGGGGGTGCATGTCGGGAAAGGTGTCAGGGGTCAGAAAACGAAGAGGAATTCGCTGGTGTTATAAAGCGCCCGGCAAAACGCGGGGAGACCTTCGGCTTGGATGAGGGCGGCGGATTGCCGGCGCTCGAAGTCATCGGGCGGGCGGCCGTAAAACAGGGAAAAGGCGGTTTCAACCTGCGGCTCCGGGGCGGACCCCGCTTCTGCCAGAAGGCGGTCCGCGAGCAGGCCGGCCTGTTGGAGGACGAAGGGACTGTTGAAGAGATTGAGGGCCTGCAGCGCGGTGTTCGAGCGGCTGCGGCGGGGCATGACCTGACTGCCGTCGGGACAATCGAACGAGCCGAACACGCCATCGGTGGTCTGCCGGATGCGCGTTTGATAGACCATGCGGCGGAACTCGGCGGGAGTGAATTTTTCCTTCACGTGATAGTGCATCACATTCTCCTCCTCCACCTCCATCAGGTAGAATCCCGGACCGCCTGCGGCCGGATTCAGCGCTCCGGAAACGGCCAGCATGCTGTCGCGGATGGCCTCGGCTTCGAGGCGGCGCGGCGGAAAGCGCCAGAGGAGACGGGCCTCGGAGTCCACCGTCAGGGCTTCCGCGCGGGGAATCGATGATTGTTGGAAAGTGGCCGAAAGGAGGATCAGGCGCTGCAGATGTTTGACGGACCAGCCGCTCCGGACGAATTCGTCTGCCAGCCAGTCGAGTAATTCCGGATGACTGGGCCGCGCCCCATTCACCCCCAGATCGCTCGGTGTGTCCGCGAGGCCGTGACCGAAGATGTAATGCCAGAGGCGGTTCACCATCACGCGGGCCGTCAACGGATGCCCGGGCTGGGCAATCCATTCTGCCAGGCGCAGCCGGCGGCGTTGCTCCGGTTCGTCCCTGGAAAGCCCGAGCGATCCCAGCACCGTCAGCCCGCCGGGGACGACCACTTCGCGTTTTTGCAAGGGATCGCCCCGGTAAAGCCGATGGGTTTTCCCCGGCTGGGAAAAGATGCCGAGCCAAGCGGGAGTGCCGCCGGAGAGTTGGGTGATACGTTGGCGGGCGGCGGCGAGTCCGGTCTGGACGCGGCGGGCGGTGGCGGCTTCCTCCTCCGTGAGATTTCCCAGCCAGGCTTCCGGACCCGCCACGCTGTCAGGATCGAATTTCACCCGGTCGCGGGCGCTGGCGAGGAGGGTCCACTGACCGGGGGCAGTGGCGGTTTCGATGCGATAGTCGGTGGCGAGACGGTCCTTGTATTTGCCCTCGCGGTCGCGGCTCCAGACGATGCGCTGCATCTTTGATTTCGCGGGCAGATCCACTTGCACCCAGCCTTGGCCCGGCGTGTCCGCGATCCAGCTGCGTCCGTTGCCAGGTTGGCCGTCGTTGACATGCTCCAGCCGGTGGAAGGCATTTCCCCCCAGCGATCCGGAGGTGGTCACGATGGCGCCGGCCCCCGCCAAAGCGATGTTTTTTCCGGAATCATCAAAGATTTCCAACTCATCCAAACACGGCTCGGCACTGTTGGTGGCGAGAATGGTGAAACGCACTGCCGTGGTTTCGACCGGGGCAAATTCCTCGACATTGAGGAGAGCATTGACCGGTGGTCGCAGCTTCCCTCCGGCGGCGGCCAGGCGGGCCTGTTCCGCATGCTGGCGGTGGATGGACAGTTCACGTTCAAGTCCGGAAACCGTCCCCTCCAGCCCGGCCAGTTCTGCTTTGGCAGACGCGTCCGGCGTTTTCCGCAATGGCCGCTCCCCATGGGTTACGCCCGCAAAAACCGCCTGCATGGAGTAGTAGTCTTTTTGTAGGATGGGATCGAACTTGTGATTGTGGCAGCGAGCACATCCCATGGTCAGACCCATGAAGGCCGTGCCGGTGGTGTTCACCATATCCGCCAGTTCGTCCTCACGCTGCATCAGGGAGAGGTTGATGTCAGGGCTTTTGACGATGTCGTGGGGACCGGCCACGAGGAATCCGGTGGCGGCATCCTCGCCGAGGGCATCGCCTGCCAATTGTTCACGGATGAATTGATCGTAAGGCTTGTCCTTGTTGAAGGCGTCGATCACATAGTCGCGGTAGGGCCAGGCGGTTTTCCGTTCGCGGTTGGTTTCATAACCATTGGAGTCGGCGTAACGCACCACGTCCAGCCAATGCCGCGCCCAGCGCTCGCCGTAGTGCGGACTGGCCAGCA
>JAYUWQ010000345.1:0-1887 GCA_043753485.1 bacterium | reverse complement strand
CCGCGGTCGGCTCCTTGCCGGTCATGAGGTAAAGGAAACTGCCGGCTTCACTGAGGTCGGTGCGCATTTCCGGCAGGGGCAAGCCCTGGCGGTGCCGGTGGTAGGCGGCGACGATAAGCGGCACCTGGGCGCAAAGAGCGAGGGCGCGTTCCGCGTTCAACTTGGCATCCTGATCGCCACCGCGCAGGTCGAGGGCTCCGAGCAGGGAGACGGCGGTCCGCAGGACGGGCATAGGTTCCAGGTCCTTGGGCAAGCTGGAGATGAAATCGGTGACCGCGGCCGGAAGGTGGCGGAAGCTGCGGAGCTGGGCGGTGAATTCAGCCAGTTGGGCCCGGTTGGGGAGGTGGCTGCGATGCAGGAGGTAAACGACTTCCTCAAACGTGGTATTGTCCACCAGATCATCGATGCTGTAACCGAGGTAGCATAGTTTCCCGTTGGCTCCATCCACCTCGCTGAGGCGGGATTCATTGGCGATAACACCTTCTAGACCTTTGGCGACGAGTGACATATTGCAGGAGGGGGATGGGTAAAAAGGAGTCCTGGGAGAGGATTTTTAAAAATTTTCCGGGGGGGAAAGTCCAGCCATAAGCCGGTCGCTTGCCACGCTCAATGGTTTTTTAGGAGCAGCTTCTTCACCAGACGGCACCCGGATTGCTACCCGCTCCCCCCAGGCGGACGCTGGCAATTTTTCCGGACCCGCCTTATTTTGCTGCTTCACTTATGACTGCGTCCCCCGATCCCGTTGCTCCCACCACCCACGCTGCCCTGCTCGCCTGGGTGGAAGAAATCACCGCCCTCTGCCAACCCGCGGATGTGCATTGGAGCGATGGCTCGGAGGCGGAATACGACCAACTCTGCGGGGAATTGATCAAAGCCGGCACCTTCCGCCGCCTGAATCCGGAAATGCATCCGGGATGCTTTCTGGCCTTGTCGGATCCCTCCGATGTCGCCCGGGTGGAGGAACGCACCTTCATCTGCACCAAGCGCGCCTCCGATGCGGGCCGGACCAACAATTGGCACGAACCCGAAACCATGAAGGCCAAACTGCGCGGTCTTTTCAGCGGCTGCATGGCGGGGCGCACCATGTATGTGATTCCCTTCTCCATGGGCCCCCTCGGCTCGCCCAAATCCATCATTGGTGTGGAAATCACGGATTCCGCCTACGTGGTGGTGAGCATGCGCATCATGGCCCGCACCGGCACCCCGGTGCTGGCGCAACTGGGCACCGATCACCCCTTTGTGCCCTGCCTGCACAGCGTCGGGGCGCCCCTCGCTCCCGGTGAAACGGACGTGCCGTGGCCCTGCAATCCGGAGAAATACATCGTCCACTTCCCCGAGGAGCGATCCATCTGGAGTTATGGCAGCGGTTATGGCGGCAATGCCCTGCTGGGCAAAAAATGCCTCGCGCTCCGCATCGCCAGCGTGATGGCCCGCGACGAAGGCTGGATGGCGGAGCACATGTTCATTCTCGGCCTGCAAAGCCCGCAGGGGGAAAAGCGCTTCGTCGCTGGGGCGTTTCCCAGCGCCTGCGGCAAGACCAATCTGTCCATGATCATCCCGCCGGCCGGCTACGAAGGCTGGAAGGCCACCGTGGTGGGGGACGACATCGCCTGGATGTGGCCCGGCCCGGATGGCCGCCTGCTGGCGATCAATCCCGAGGCCGGTTTCTTCGGGGTGGCCCCGGGCACCTCCTATCAATCCAATCCGAATGCCATGGCCGCTCTGGCCAAAAACACCATCTTCACGAATGTGGCGGTCACCGGGGACGGCTGCGTCTGGTGGGAGGGCCTCACCGAAACCCCTCCGGCCAACCTGACGGACTGGCGGGGTCAGCCGTGGCATCCTGACCAGGGCACTCCGGCGGCTCATCCCAACAGCCGGTTCACC
>JAYUWQ010000344.1:0-1887 GCA_043753485.1 bacterium | reverse complement strand
CCTTCGGCAGCCCGCGGATCAACTGGGACGGCCATGAAGGCATCAAGGAAAACCACGATACCCAGGCCGCCACCATGGACCTGCCGGTGGCGGCGCTGATCCAGGATTTGAAACAGCGGGGCATGCTGGAGGATACCCTGTTTATCTGGTCCACGGAGTTCGGCCGCAGCCCAGTGACGCAGGGCATCGGCTCCACCGGGCGCGACCATCATCCCAGTGCCTTCACCTGTTTCCTCGCCGGCGCCGGGGTGCAGCCCGGTCTGCAGTACGGCAGTTCTGATGAAATCGGTTATACTGCGGCCGGAAATGCGGTGACCATTCCGGACTTCCACGCCACCATCCTGCACCTGCTGGGGCTGGATCACGAAAAACTGACCTACTACCACAACGGCATCGACCGCCGTCTCACCAACGTGGAGGGCGAGGTCATCAAAGGGGTGCTGGCGTGAGCAAGATGCCCGTCGTTCCGCTTCATGGGTGGGTATATCCAAAACCGTGATGAATTGGAACAGAAGGTCACGAAGGTCACAAAGATGACCACTTGTGCCTCAAAGCCGCTTCACCGGCAGGGTGAGACCATCCGAGGCATCTTTTTCTACTGAAGTGCCTTACTCTTGTGTCCTTGGTTCCGTTGCCTGCGGCTCCCTGCGGGTCTGTTCAAATTGCCAATTTTCCATTCAGGATATATGGTGGCGGGGCTGGCCCTGCGGCTAACTTGGGGGACATCTCCGGCGCCGCCGGGTATCGCTTCAGATGTGGTAAAATCCGGGCGTCCACTGCCAGCGGGGGTCCTGCATGATGCGCAGGGATTCCTCCATCGGCAGGCCGCGTGCCGCCTGGGCCGCCATGGCCTTGCGGTGGCGCTGCCAGATGATTTGATCGGGCCCGGAAAGCGGGGGGGCCTGGTGCGGCACCTTTTGCCCCAGCAGCAGGGTGTAGAATCCGTCCAAGCGGAAGATGCTCATGTCTGGAGGCAGCAGCTCCGCCTGGGTGAGAATGGAAGGGCCGTTCTCCTGGTAGAACTGGACAATGCGCTCCGCTCCGTGCAAGGCAGTATGGGCGCGGCAGTGATGCCAGAAGGGGGAGTCCAGCCGGGTGTTAAAACGATAGTGAACGGCCAGGAAATCCCGGATTTCATCCCACTGATGGTTCATCATCCGGTTGAAGGAATCGATCATGGCGGGTCCGGGGCGGCGGCCGGTTTCCGATAGGATCGCCGCCAGAAACCTGCATTGCACCGCAATGATATTGAGAGCGGTGGCTTCGAGCGGCTCGACAAACCCGGCGGCATTGCCGATCGCGCAGACATTTTTCACCCACGGCCGCCGGTAACGGCCGGTGCGGAATTCCACCAGCCGCAGCTTCCCTGCGTGGGGATTCCTTTTCCGGAATTCCTCCTCGGCAGCTTCATTGCTCAGGAAGGAGGAACTGTAGACGTAACCGCGATTCACCCGGTGGGGATGATCAATCCGCCAGGACCAACCCGCCTGCATGGTCTCTGCCGTGGTGTAGGGTTGGATGGGATCGTCCCCGCGGTCCCAGCCGCCCGCAAGGGCACGGTCGCAGAACAGGGTATCCTGATAGGAAATAAATGGTTCCTGAAGAGCCCGCCCCAGCAGTTCACTGCGGAATCCGGAAGCGTCGACGTAGAGATCCGCCGTGACCCGCTCGCCGGTCTCCAGATGGATGGCGGTGATTCCCTCCTCTCCCGTTTCGACCTGCTGCACCAGGCTATCGGTGAAGACCACGCCCCGGGCTGCGGCGTGTTTTTCCAGCCAGGCCACGAACGGTTCGTTTTCGAGATGATAGGCGACGTTGTTGCGGAGATCCGGCGATCCGTTTGGCAGTGGCAGAAAAGCCCGGCCCCGGCGCATCAGTGCGGTGCTG
>JAYUWQ010000343.1:0-12586 GCA_043753485.1 bacterium | reverse complement strand
GTTCTGCTGGCCAGCGGTTTGGCGTCATTGGCCCGTGGAGGAGGCTTCCGGGTGAAGGGAAAAACCTCTTGCGCGGCCCCCGTTTGCCCTTAAATTCGCCGCCCCTGTCCCAATCGGCCGGGGGAATTGCCTACTTAAACCAACCTCAACTGCCCTGCCGCCGGATCGGATCTCCGAGCTGTCTTTTCCAAGATGGTGTTGGCCACGGGATTTCAATACCACATGAATACAGAATTGCTCAAGGATCTGATCGAAGCCGGTGTCCACTTTGGCCACCAGACCAAGAAGTGGCATCCCCGGATGAAACCCTTCCTGCTCAGCACCCGGAACAAGGTCCACATCATCAATCTCGAGGAAACCACCAAGCAGATTACGGCCGCGGCTGACTTCCTCTGCGATGAAGCCAAAAAAGGCAAAAAAATCCTCTTTGTGGGCTGCAAACGCCAAGCCCAGGACGCCGTCCGTGAAGCCGCCGAAACGACCGGCCAATATTACGTGAACCACCGCTGGCTCGGCGGCACGTTGACCAATTTTGAAACCATCAAAAAGAGCATCGCCCGCATGAAGTATCTCGAAACCATCGAGACGCAGGCCGAATTCAAAATGATGTCCAAAAAGGAACTCGCCGCCCTCGGCCGCGAAAAAGCCAAACTCCAGCGCAACATCAGCGGCATCCGCGACATGGGCGGCCCTCCTGACATCATGGTGGTGGTCGATTCCCACAAGGAAGCGATCGCCGTGGCCGAAGGCAACCGCCTCGGCATCAAGATCGTCGCCATGACGGACAGCAATGCCGACCCCGATCAGGTCGCCTATCCGATCGCCTCCAATGATGACGCCGTCCGCTCCATCCGCATCATCCTCCAGCACCTCGTCACTCCCCTGCTGGCGACCCTGGAAATGTCCGGCCGCGCTCCCCGCAAGAAAACGGACGCTCCTGTAGTTGCCGCCTGAGACCTTCCGGGCGACTCCGCTCATCCATTCCCCAATCCCATGGTGGCGGCGGCGAGGTCCATCCTCTCCGCCGCCGCTCTATTTTAACCAACCTGCCTTTTCAACCAACCCTCCCACTTATTATGGCCGCAATCACCGCATCCACCGTCAACGAACTCCGCCAGAAGACCAACGCCGGCATGATGGACTGTAAAAAAGCCCTCACCGAAACCAATGGCGACATGGAAGCCGCCATCGATATCCTCCGCAAAAAGGGCATCGCCTCCAGCGCCAAGCGCGCCGACCGCGAAGCCAAGGAAGGCACTGTGCAGGCGATCCTCAATGCCGACGGCACCGTGGGTGCCCTCGTCGAGGTGAACTGCGAAACTGACTTTGTGGGCAAGAACGAAGGCTTCCGCTCCTTTGTGGATGTCGTCGCCAAGCAAATCGTGGATGCAGGTCCTGCCGATGCCGATCTCGCCGCCGCCTTCGCCCAGCCCGTGCCCGCTTCCAATGGCCTCAGCCTCCAGGACGTTATCAAGGAAAAGGGCGGGATCGTCGGGGAAAACATCGTGCTGCGCCGCTTCCGCCGGTTTGCCGCTCCGGCCAACGGCACCATTGCCAGCTACATCCACCTCGGTGGCAAGGTTGGCGTCCTGCTCGAAGCCACTGCCGGCAAAGCCGAAACACTCGCTTCCGACACCTTCAAGTCCCTGCTCAAGGACATCAACCTGCACATCGCCGCCAGCAGCCCGGTTTCGGTGGGCCGCGAATCCGTCGACCCGGAATTGGCTGCCAAGGAACGTGCCATTTACGCCGATTCCGACCGCCTCAAGGGCAAACCGGCTGCGGCCATGGAAGGTATTCTCAACGGCATGATGGCCAAATTCTTCAGCCAGATCTGTCTGCTGGAGCAGGGCTTTGTCAAAGATCCTGACAAGACTATCGCCCAACTGGTCGAGGAAACCGGCAAGGCGCTCGGCGATACCATCACCCTCACCCGCTTCACCCGCTTTGCATTGGGTGAAGAATTGAAGGCGTAGGCCTGATTTTTCTTTCCGTCCGGCAATCCGCTGATTGCCGGGGTGTGCGGCTCCGGTCTGTGAAAGCAGGCCGGAGCCGCAGGTGGATTTTTACTGAACGTGTTTATCCTGAATTTTCCCCGATGCCCGACTTTGCTTTTGAATCTGCTCACTGGGCGGCGGGCCACCGGGTGGTAGCGGGAGTGGATGAAGCGGGGCGCGGGCCGTTGGCCGGGCCGGTTGTGGCCGGGGCGGTGGTGCTGCCGGAAGATTTCCAGCATGCCTGGCTGAATGATTCCAAGAAATTACCGGCGCCCCGGCGCGAGGCATTGTATGAGGAACTGACGGGCAATGGCAGGATCCGGTTTGCCTCGGGCATGGCCAGTGTGGAAGAGATCGACCGGCTCAATATTCTCCGGGCGACCCATTTGGCGATGGGACGGGCCGTGGCCGCGCTGGGGGAACCGGGGCCGGAAATGGTCCTGATCGATGGACTCCCCGTAAGGGATTTTGCATGGCCGCAGCAGGCCGTGGTGAAGGGAGATGCCCTGAGTTTGAGCATCGCGGCGGCGAGTATTATCGCCAAAGTGGAGCGGGACCGCTTGATGCTTGCCCTGGACGCGGTCTTTCCGCTCTATCTGTTTGCGGCGCACAAGGGTTATGGGACCGCTGCCCATCTGGCGGCTCTGCAACAATATGGACCTTCTCCGCATCATCGCCGGTCGTTTCAGCCGGTTGCTCAACTCTCCCTGGACTTCTCCGGAGGAGCCCCAGCCTGACAAGGATGCGGTGGGACGCCGCGGCGAGGAGGTGGCGGCCCGCTGGCTCTATGCGCACGGAGGCAAGGTGCTTTACCGGAACTACCGCGGGCCAAAGGGCGGGGAGGTGGATATCGTGTGCCGGGAAGGGAAAGTGCTGGCCTTTGTGGAGGTGAAAACACGCACCAGCACGGCGTTTGGCCGTCCGGCCCAGGCGGTGACGGTGGATAAACAGGCCCTGATCGTGCGGGGAGCCACTGCTTACCTGCGGCTGCTGGGGGCGCGGGATATCCCCTGGCGGCTGGATGTGGTGGAGGTGCTGTTGATCCCCGGGGAGAAGCCGGCGGTGAATTGGATCCGGGCGGCCTTCAATACCCAGGAAATGCGGCAGACCCTCGCCTGGAGAAAACAGCGGTAGGGAATTCCGGCCGGTGGTTATAGCAAGGTGCCTGCTTTCCCGTCTTGCGGCACGGGGGAATCGGGGTAGGGCAGGGGCATGACGGATGCGGAGGCGTTGGTGGCACTGAATATGTTGCCGAAAATCGGACCGGTGCGCGTGCGCCGGTTGGTGGATTATTTTGGGTCGGCCGCCGCCGTGCTGCAGGCCCCCGGTGATTCATTGCGCCGCGTCGAAGGGATAGGGCCGGACACCGCCGCGCTGCTGCGGCGCTGGGAGGAGGTCGTGGATCTGGAAGCAGAATTGAACCGGGCGCGGGGGATGGGGGTGTCGGTGGTCACCCAGCAGGATGAATTGTATCCGGCCCCTTTGCGGGAAATCCATGATCCGCCCTTGGTCCTGTATGTCAGGGGCCAACTGCTGGCGCGGGACCGGATGGCGGTGGGGGTGGTGGGCAGCCGCCGGGCGACCAGTTATGGACTGACCGCGGCGCGTAAGCTTTCGTTTCAACTCGCCCATGCCGGGGTGACGGTGCTGAGTGGGCTGGCCCGGGGCATCGATACCGCGGCCCATGAAGGTGCGGTCGCGGCCAAGGGCCGTACCGTGGCGGTGATCGGATCAGGACTGGGCCGGCTTTACCCGCCGGAAAATGAGGCCTTGGCGGCCCGCATCGCTGATGGGCATGGCGCGGTGGTGTCGGAATTCCCCCTCCTCACGGAACCGGACAAGCAGACCTTCCCCCAGCGCAACCGGATCGTGAGTGGATGGAGCAGTGGGATTCTGGTGGTGGAAGCCCCCGCATGGAGTGGGGCCCTGATTACGGCCAACAATGCGGCGGATCAGGGACGGAGTGTCTACGCGGTGCCCGGGCCGATCGACAAGGCCTCGTCGCTGGGTTGCAACAAGCTGATCCAGAATGGGGCGAGGCTGGTGCTGGATGCGGGGGACATTCTGGATGATTTGAATCTTCTGCTGCCGCGTGAAGCCGGGGAAGTCCCGCTGGCGGATGCGGCGGCGGTGGCCCGGCCGGAATTGACGGAAGGGGAACGGGTGGTTTGGGAGACCCTCCTGACGGATGAACTGCAATTGGATGAGATCATCGGGAAGAGTGGGCTGCCGGCCGCGGAGGTCGCGGCGGGGTTGATGAGGTTGGAGATCCGGCGGTTGATCAAGCAATTGCCGGGCCGACGGTATGTGCGGGCGCAGTGATCGGGTGGGATAAGTCAGAAGCCATTTATTTCGGATTTTAGTTCCTAAACGTTTACCGGTCGCCAAACTTGGTGCCACGGTGTCTGACCTCCGATAATATGACAAAATTGCCAAATGCTTTGCCCGCCGCCGTGCCGAAGACGCCGGTCAATCGGGCGCGGGTGGCGAAGGCGGCGGTGACCCACCGTGAATTGGTGTCCGTGCCGGAGCCGGCCCGGGTCGCCGGGATGCTGCCCCCCCCGAATACGGCCGGACCGCCCCGGGTGCTGGCGATTGATCCGGCGCTGCGCAATACCGGATGGGCCATTGTGGAGCGGCAGGGCCGGAAAAACGTGGCCCTGGCCTGGGGGGTGATCCGGAATCCCCCGAAGCTCCTGCCGAGTTCCTGCCTCGCGGAAATTGCGCGGAGTTTCCGTGGCTTGATCGAACAATACCGGCCCAACGTCTGTGGGATCGAGGCGACCATTTACGTGCAGAACTTCCAGACCGCGATCACGCTGGGAGCGGCGCGGGGGGCCGCCCTTGTGGCCGCAGCCGAGGCTGGGCTTGAAATCTACGAATATCCCCCGCGCCGGGTGAAACAGGCAGTGGTGGGGCGGGGGAATGCCGACAAGACTCAGGTGGCTTTTATGGTGCGGGCGCTGCTGGGACTGGCGGAAACGCCGCCGCATGATGCGGCCGATGCCCTGGCGATCGGGATCACGCATCTGGAAGGAAGCGATCCGCGCGGCGGGGGGCTGGCCAAGGAAAAGGTGAGATGTTGAGGCGGTTTGCCGGGGTTTCCGGGTTGACGCCAGAGAACCGCGCAGGCATTGCTGACGCGTCTTAATAGTCCGTTTTTCCTCATGGATTTGTCTGCCGCCGGCTCCTCCGCCCCTGATTCCCGCTCCCGGTGGCAGAAGGGGATCGACCGTTTGCGGAAAGTGCCGGGCCTGCCGGCAAAACTGGCCCTCGCCGGCACGGTGGTCTGGATGTTCCTGACGGTCAAGGCGCTGCTGGCGCTGACCGGGGTGGACCAGATTGGCGTGCAGGTCGAAGCTGTGGCAGACCGGACCGGGGCCATTGAACTGGCAACCCAATTCTTCAATCAGCACTGGGTGCTGCTGCTCAAGTGCCTCGCCCCGGCCTTGTTGGTGACTCTGCTGGTCAGCCGCCGCAAAGCACTGGTATTGCCGGTCACGCTGGTCTGTGGCTGGATCTTTTTGTGGTGGCTGGGGGGGGACTTGAGCCGGAATTTGGAACGCGCTTTCCATGATCCGCTCGGGATGGAGGCCTCCCCGGCGGCCTACTTCGTCAAGCTCGCTCTGATGGGATTTCTGATCATGAGTGTGCCCCTGCTGATGGGGCTCTACTTCCAGTCCAGCCTGTTGGATCGTTATCTGGTGCGGTGTTTTGCCGTTCCGTTCCTGCTCTGCGTGGGAGGGATTGCCGGCATCATGATCACCATGGATCTGCTGAACAACGCCAACGATTTTGTGGATGCGAAGTTCGGGTTCAGCAAGATTCTGCGCTTCTATCTGGCCTTGTTGCCGCAGATCCTCGTCACGATTACCGAAGCGGCCCTGCTGCTGGCCACGCTTTACGCGCTGGGTCGCATGTCCCGTTACAACGAGCTGATTTCCATGATGTCCGCGGGACGCAGTGTGGCCCGGATCATTGCCCCGGTCCTGATCTTCGGCGCGTGGTGTTTTTTCGCGGTGATGGCGTTGAACTACCAATTGGCCCCGGAAGCCGACCGGACCAAAGAAGAAATGTTGAAGGACAGCGGGAGCCGGGCGAACGCCAAGGGCGTAGAATTCAATGTGCCCTACCGGAATAGGGAGGACCGGAGAAACTGGCTTATTTTCCGTCTGCCCTACGATCTCTCGGAGCGCAATTCCATGCAGGAAGTCTGGCTCATGCAGCAGGACGCTCAAGGCGACCCGCAAAGCATGATTGTCGCCAAACGGGCGGCGTGGAATCCGGCCACCCGGGCGTGGACCTTTTATCAGGCCGCCGTGATGGACTTTGTCCCCGGTGACTTGAAGCTGCAGTCCCTCCACTACGAGGAACGCTGGCCGATCATGGAATCGTGGCGGGAAACCCCGGGCAGTATTCTCAGCGACCGGCTCAACCCGGAATACCTCGGGGTGCCGGAATTGCTGGCCTATCTCCGGACCAATGCGTCCCTTCCGGAGCGCAGTCTGGCGAAATATGAGTCGGCGCTGCATTGGCGTTTTGCTTTGCCGTTCCGCTGTTTCCTCCTCATTCTGCTGGCCGCGCCTTTGGGGATCGTCTCTTCCCGCCGCGGACTGCTGGGAGGGGTGAGCACGGCGGTGGGCCTTTTTATTGCGGTATTTTTCCTCTCTGCCGTGGTCCTGAAGGCGGGCGAGGGACTCTACGTTCGGCCTGCGGTGGGCGCCTGGCTCATCAATGGGGTTTTCCTCGTGATCGGCCTCGTGGTGCTTTGGATGCGCTCCAGCAACCGTCCCTTGCCCGGCTGGAATCCTTTGAAGTGGTTCCGGCGCCCCTCGCTGGCCTGACAGCCCTGCTTAACCTGCTTTGGCCACTGGAACCTGACTGTGCAGCAGGGAGGCGGGCCCCACATAGGGCCGGGGGCGGGCGGTGAGCCAACTGCTGAGGTAGCCGCGGTAAGCCATCCGCTGTTCCAGTGGGAGATGCCGGTATCCCGCAATCACCCGGCGGCAGTTCTTTGTGCCGCAGGAACAGTCCATCTGCCAGTCGTTGTCCTCCGTCATGGCGTAATCCCAGGTCAACTCAGTGCCCGGCGCGATATCCTGCATGGCGGTGATCCAGATGAGGTCCGTGATGCCGCAATTGGGCTCGCAGGAATGGTTGGCATAACGGGCCAGTCCAGTGGAATCCCGCGATCTGCCTTCTCCAATCTGGATGCAGTGGTCGCGGATAAAGAGAGGTGCTTCGTTGGGCAGGTTCAAGGTGGTGGCCCCCCACTCATGGAAACTGCCATCAAAGGCCATCAGCTTTTCTCCGGCCTCAATGGGCTGGGACGCGATGAGGGACAAACCACGCTTAACCGTGAGGATCAACCCGACCCTGGGACTGTCCTGGTGGGACCAGTGGATGGTTGTTTTTAAGGCGGATGCCTGAAGGGGCCTGTCACTCATACCATTCTGCAAAAAGGAAAGTCTTATAAAATGTACGATCTTCTAAAAAAGACAATCCCGTAATCTTAAATATAAGTTTTAATTCTAAAAAATTTCTTAAATATGGAGGGCGCATAAACTCCTGATTCCATTCTTGTTATAATTTCCACAATTAAAACTGCAACCAAGGATTTTGTAGAATCGAATAAATATTTTACTATCAATTATTTAGGGCATTTCAAAGGGGGGATCCGGCCCTGCGGTGCTGGCCCTGAACAGGATGGCCCACCCCGAGGCAGGCCGAGGAACCCTGCAAAAGAGTGGGCGGCCAGAGGGGCAGCAAGCCACGGGGGGCCTGTCCACCCACTCCCGATGGACAAAAGTCGGACTTGTGCAAATGCTGGAATCGCGGATTACCCTTGCTCCGCGGCCAGCGCATCTTAGATGAATCCAAAGCCCTTCCCGCAACGGGACGCTGCACCCCTGTCATCCGTTGCTTGGATCGCCGTATCCCCTGCACCGGATCAGGCCGGACTACCTTCACCCCCATGAGCCAACCTGCTTCTTCTGCGCCGACACGTTCGCGGACCGCATTATTATGCCTGACTGCGCTGGGAATCGTCTACGGCGATATCGGCACCAGTCCCCTCTATGCCATGCGGGAATGTTTCCACGGGGAAGCGGCTCTGGTAAACCCCGCCAGCGTGATGGGGGTGCTCTCCCTGATTGTGTGGACCATCACCATCATGATCACGCTGCATTATGTGCTGCTGGTCAGCCGGGCGGACCAGAATGGGGAAGGCGGCATGCTGGCCCTGCTCTGCACGGCATTCCCGGACCGGCGCAATAAAGTCGAATGGCGCTCCCCTGTGGCACGGGTCATGGTCATCCTCGGTCTTTTCGGGGCCACCCTGCTTTATGGCGACGGCATGATCACTCCGGCGATTTCGGTCGTGGCCGCCGTGGAAGGGCTGAAAGTCGCCGCCCCCGCGCTCAGCCATTGGGTGGTGCCGGTTTCCGTCGTCATTATTGTGGGCATCTTTTCCGTGCAGCGGTTCGGCACCGCCAAAGTAGGCTCCGCGTTCGGCCCGATCACGGCCCTCTGGTTCCTCGTGCTGGCGGTGCTGGGGGTGCTCTGGATCAAGGAAGCCCCGGGCGTCCTCCAGGCCTTTAATCCATGGCTGGGCATTCATTTCCTCTACACGCATCCCAGCCAGGCCATGATGGTGCTCGCGGGCGTCTTCCTGACGGTTACGGGCGGCGAGGCGCTTTACGCCGACATGGGACACTTCGGCCGCCGCCCGGTGGTGCTCTCCTGGCTCTGGATCGTGAAACCAGCCCTGATTCTCAACTACCTCGGGCAGGGTGCCCTCCTCATCGGCAATGCCCACGCCATCGAAAATCCCCTCCAGTTCATGACCCCGGAGTGGGGACGCTTGCCCCTGACGGTCCTTGCCACCCTCGCTTCCATCATCGCTTCCCAGGCCCTCATTTCCGGGGTGTTCTCCCTGACCATGCAGGCGGTGCAATTGGGTTATCTGCCCCGCATCCGCATCAGTCATACTTCCTCGTCCGAGCACGGACAAATCTACATCAGCAAGGTCAACTGGTTGCTCATGATCGGCACGATCCTGCTGGTGGTCGGATTCGGCACTTCCGAGCGGCTGGCCTCCGCCTATGGCATCGCCCTCAGCCAGGCCATGCTGGTGACCACCCTCCTGCTCTTTTATGCGGCCACCCGGAAGTGGGGCTGGTCCACGCCCCGGACGATCGCGATGATCAGCGTCCAACTGGTGCTCAACGTGGTTTTTGTGTACTCGAATTCCCTCAAGTTTTTCCATGGCGGCTGGGTGCCGGTGGTGGTGGCAGTGGTCCTGTTCACGATCATGGTCACCTGGCGGGCGGGACGGCGGGTGCTGGGCGCCAAACTGTATGATCAGGCGCTCCCCCTGAATCAATTCCTCGAAAGCATCGAACGTGGCAAAAAAGTCCAGCGGGTGGGCGGCACGGCGGTGTTTTTGTCAGGTGCCAGCGGTCTCACCCCCACCTCGCTCCTCCACAATCTCAAGCACAACAAGGTCCTGCATGAACGGATGCTCTTCCTGACGATTGTCTCCGAGCTGCATCCCTACGTCACTCCGACGAACCGTCTGCGGGTGGAAAAACTAGCTGAGCATGTCTGGCGGGTCACCGGCCACTATGGCTTCATGGAACAGCCGGACGTCCCCGCGCTGCTGCGTGCCTGTGCCGACTACGATCTGCATTTTGACCCCATGCAGACCTCTTATTTCCTGGGCCGGGAAACCATCATCCCCACCAACCGCAGCCTCGCTTTCTGGCGGGCCACCCTCTTCGCGGTGATGTCCCGGAATGCCCAGAGTGCGGTCGCCTATTACAACATCCCGCCCAGCCGGGTGGTGGAATTCGGCATCCAGATCGAATTGTAAGGCCGTTCCGCCATCAGGGTCCGGGATTGGCCAGGGGCGCCGGGTGATACAGCCCCCTTCCATTGCAAAGGGAAGCCACGCCGCAGGCCGCGGCCATGGGCAGGGCCAGTCCCGGCCCGAACAGTTCCATTCCCATCAGGAAGCAGGCCGCGGGCGTCCGCGCGGCGGCGCCAAACACCGCCGTCATGCCGAGGGCGGCCAACCATCCGGCCGGCAGGCCCAGCAGCCCTGACAAGGTGTATCCCAGCGCCGCTCCCATGAAAAAAAGCGGAGTCACCTCCCCGCCTTTGAACCCACCGCCCACCGTCAGCACGGTGAACCCGGATTTCCACGCCCAGGCGGACGGGTCCAGCCTGGCCCCGTTCTCAAAAAATGACCCCAGCACCATGCTGCCCGGCGTGGCTGCCAGCGTTCCCAGGCCGAGATAATCGCGCGTGCCGCTCACCCACACCAGTCCGATCACCGCGAGCCCTCCCAGCACGGGGCGCAGGGGCGACCATGGCACATACCGTTTCATCAATCCCTGCAGGCCATGGGTGGCCGCCACAAATCCCCGCGCCAGCAGTCCGAAACAAACCGCCGCCAGCCCCACTTTCCCCCAGGCCCCCCAATCCGTCAGGGGAAAGATCCCGCCCACCTGCCAAGTGGCATGATGCCCGCCCCACCCCTGGCAAACCCGGTCGGCCAGCCACGCGGCGGCAAGGCACCAGGGCCATTCCCTCCATTGCCCGGTGCGGTGCCGCAACACCTCCAAGGCAAACACCGCGCCCGCCCATGGGGTGCCGAACACCGCCCCGAATCCTGCCGCCACCCCGGCCATGAGCAGGCCCGGGAAATGGTGCCGTGGCGCCTTCCCCCAAAGCCCGATGGTTCCCGCCAGGCTGCCGCCGATCTGCACCGCGGTGCCTTCGCGGCCGGCTGAGCCTCCGCCCAGATGGGTGGCGAGAGTGCCCAGCAGGATCAAAGGAGCCATCCGTGCCGGCACCCCCCCGCCAGCCTGATGGATTTCATCGAGGATCAATCCCGTCCCCCGTTCTGCCCGCGGTCCCGCTTTCAGGTAAAGCCATCCCATGCCCAGGCCGATCGCGGGCAGGCACCATAACAACCACGGGTGGGCGAACCGCAGCCGGGTGACCGCATCCAGACTCCACAGGAAAAACGCCCCGGCCGTGCCGGTAGCCACGGCGGCCACCCCGATCAGGCCAGCCTTGTGCAGGCAAGCGTTCAGGGCAGGGCGGGACAGCAACGGCATCCCGGTGCGTTATCCCACCCCTCCCACCCTGGCCAACGGGAAAATGCCGGAACGGTGGATTCCCGCCCGGACGGGGCTCCTCCGCGAAGGCCTTGAACCAAGGCCGCGGGCCGCCATACTGGGCGGCATGGAGCAGTTGGTTTTGCAGACGATGGAAGATACCCTGGCATTGGGCGGACGCCTTGGCCGTGCGGCCGCGCCGGGTTCTGTCATCGCCCTCTGCGGCGGGCTCGGGGCCGGGAAAACCCACCTCACCAAGGGCATTGTCGCCGGGCTGGGAGCCGATCCCGACGCCGTGAGCAGCCCGACCTTTTCCCTCGTGCAGGAATACCCGGGGGGACGCCTGCCCGTGTTTCACTTCGATTTCTACCGGATGGCCTCGCCGGAGGAAGTGCTGGCCATCGGCTGGGACGAGTATGCCGAGGCCGGGGGCGTCTGTGTGGTGGAATGGGCCGATTTATTTCCGGGCCTGCTGCCGGAAGGCACTGCCTGGTGGCGGCTGGAGCTTTCCCCGGACGGGGTGCGGCGGGCCTGGCAGGAAACCGGACCAACCGGACCGGGCACTGGCTGTCAATTGTAAGCGACCACCGGCCGCCCGCCCCGGGCTGGCTTGGCCTTGGCTTTCTCCTCCTCGATCATGGCGTTCCGGTGCACCCAGACGCTCTGGATCAGGCCGAAGAGGAATAGATTCATCACCATGAATGTCCCGCCGTAGCTGATCAGCGGCAGCGGAATCCCCGTAATCGGCGTGATCCCGATATTCATCCCGATGTGCTCAAAAATGTGGGCAAACAGCAGCGCGATGATCCCCACCGTGATCAGCCTTCCCAGCTGGTCACGGCTGAAAAAGGCAATCATGAACGACATCGTCAGGATGAAAATAAACCCGAGGATCATGATCGCCCCGCCGCGGAAGCCAAACGTCTCGGCCGATGAGGCGAAGATGAAGTCCGTATGGGCGGTGGCCTTGGAGGTCAGTCCCAGTTGCAGCATCGATTTCTGGCCCTCGGGCAGGTCCTTGATGTTCAGGCCTTTCCCTTCAAGTCCCGCCGAACCCACCGCCTTGAGCAGGTTGGTCAGGCTGTAGCCATCCCCTTTGACGTCCACCGGCCGGTTCATCAGCAGGTCGATGGTGACTTGGATCCGGGCCCGCTGGTAGTCCTTGAGCGCGAAAAAATAGACCGGCGGCAGCACCGTCAGCCCGATCAGGGCCACCGCGATCAGGCAGCGGAACGGGATATTTCCCACCAGCAGCATGGCCGCCACGATCGGCACCAGCACCATGGCCGACCCGAGATCCCCCTGCTTCACCACCAGCAGAAACGGTCCCGCAAAAATCATCCCGGCCACCAGAAAGCGCACCATGTAGTGCTTCAGCCACGGAATGTATTTATGGCCTTCCCCCAACATCACCGCCAGCAGCATGATCGTCGCCGTGATAGCGAACTGGGCCGCTTGAAAACT
>JAYUWQ010000342.1:0-1888 GCA_043753485.1 bacterium | reverse complement strand
CGGGATCGACATCGGCTCCCAGGGTGTCGATGTTATGCAGCATGAGGGTTTTAAGCTGCGGGCGCTGGCGGAGCAGTTCCGTCAGGGTGCCGTTACGCAGGAGATTGGCCACTTCATACCAATGGCCCACGGGGTGCAGGCATTGCACCGGGAGGTTGTCGGTATAGTCGCTGGTTTCGCCGGTGCCGGTGGCCCAGCTGATCAGCGCCGTGCGCAGGCTGTCGCGGACTTTCTGCTGTTGTTCGTCGAGCATCTGTTGCGGCATTTCCTCCCAGGCGAATCGGAGATCGCGTTCGGTGGGCACCATGCGCAGGCCGACGCTTTTGCCAGGGCTGAGGAGGAGCGGGCCTTCATAGTGATAGTTCCGCCGTTGCGTCAGGAATTCCTGCGTGGGGGCGTGGGTGAGGAAGCTGGTCGTGAAGAGGTGGGGAATCGGGGTTCCGTATTTTTCCGAAATGCGGCGGCTTTTCGCCAGATGGGTTTCGAGGAACGTCCGGTGCCGCCCCCCCAGCTTGGCAAACGGATGCAGCGCCTTGCAAACCCCGGCTCCCTGGGTCCAGCGGGACCCGGCTCCGGCGGCCAGGGTGATGACGGCGACGGTGCCGGCGCGGAGGGCGGCTTCGCCTGAGTTGAGCGTTGAGGGTTGAGAGTGGAGAGAGGAGACCGGATGGCTGGCTGCGGTGCCGGGTGCGATTTGGACGTCGGAGGGGAGGACGTCTTCGATGGTGGCATTGGCAGGAAGACGGTTCTGGGCTAGACCGATGCGGCCTTCCCGGAGGTCGGCGCGGATTTGGTCGTGCTGGGTGGCGTCGAATCCGTTATCCGCCAGCATCGCGGCGAGGGTGTCAGCCGCGGCACTATCGGATTTTCCACGTGGCAGGAGGGCGTCGAAAAGCGTCTGCACCATGCCGCGCAGCTCGGGACGGGTGCGGCAGGCGGCTCCGAATTTATCCAGCTCCGCGCGGCGTTGGGTAGAGAGGGTGCGGCGGTCCTGACGGACCAGCCCGGGAATGGTGAGGGCGAAATATCCTGACGGCATCAGCGCGTCCGGACCCATGAGGAGATCGGCAAAGGAACCATTTTCATTGATGGCAAAATCATAAACCACCGGCTCCATGGCAAAGGGCAGGGCGTGCTGGAGATCGCGCTTGGTGGCGGACATGATGGCTTGAAGGCGCTGCTGGGCCTCGGCTTTGCGGGCGGGGGCGAACATGAATCCCATGCCGCCGCCTGACATGCCGCCCAGCATCCAGAAGCCGTGGAAATCTTCCCCGAATTCCGCCCGCACCTGCTCGATGAGCCGTTCCGTGTAATGGGTGCTGGCCCAGGGAATGATAGTTTGGATAGGGCCTTCGAAGTTGCGCGTGGTGAGGGCGCCCACTTAGGCGATGTCGCCTTGCCCCAGCGCTGCGACAATTTCGTCGAGAAACCCCAGCGCTTCCTGCCGGGCCGTCCATTCGGCACCGGATCTCAGCAGGTATTTTTCCGTGACCATTTCAAGGATGGGGCCGACATTCTGTGCCATGCCGCCGTGGACCAGCACGAGAGAATCCTGCAGTTTCCGGCGGGCGCTATCCGGAATTTCATCGCGGCTGAAGACATGATGTTTCGGCATGAGGCGACCGCGCGAAACGCCGTGCTCGGGATCGCCGGGCTGCGAGGGGGTTCCTTCAATGAGCTTGATGCCCGGCCACACGCCGCCGCTGTCCTGCCAGCCGCCGCCGGACCCGCCGATCCATTCCCCCAGCAGGGCGCGGGCGAGGATAAGGCGGCGCTCGCTTTCCAGAAGTGGACCCGTGAGGGATTCCGCCTGACCCGTGGCCCGCATACAGACGCCGATCAGGGCGGCGAGCAAGTTGGTGGAAACGGCGAGTCGCGAGCCTTTGGG
>JAYUWQ010000341.1:0-1888 GCA_043753485.1 bacterium | reverse complement strand
GCGAATTGATAAATTTGGCGTTTTTCTTTCATAATAAATTCATTACGAAATATTTCACTTAAAATCAGCCTATGGCATTTGACTCAAGCAGACCCCTCTTGGGAACACCTGAAGGCTGTATCGCCATTAGGCTGTGGGGGGCTACTGTTGGATCGCCACGGCGGGCCAAGGCGATTTTGCCAGATAGGCGGTCCAGATTGATTTACGGACAAATACCGCCAGCCGCGCGGAAGGATGCAGGGTAAGACTGAACTCCTCCCATTCCTTCTGCGCCAATTCGTTTGGCTCGGTCGGCCCACGAACGGATTCCGGCAGATTGGCCCTGAAATCCATTCCGCTCAAGATAACGTCAGCCCGCTCCATTAACGCCCAATCCCCTCCCTGCCAGACGTAGTTCGGGAATTTTCGTGACAAATACCACGGCAACGGCCATCCCCCTTGGGAGTCCGCCTGCACGATCGCCAGCTGATTTCCCTTTCCACTCACCTCGCCGAACCGCTGGAATTTCTCCACCCAATCAAGGCAATCCGGAGACGTCATGCTGTAATTCATCGGATTCCTGCCATCAGCCGCAAACGAAGGCTTCCCGCGGGTAGCGCGATAAGCAAGCAACCCCGCATGCGCCATCACCAGAGTCAACGCACAGCCCATGACAAAACGCCCCACTTTTCCCTCCACCAACCGCATGAGCCCCGCAGCTCCCACTCCCGCCATGATCAACATCCCGTGCCATGGGCCAATCACCAGCCATGGGGTTTTATACGAAATCGCCGAGTAAATCACAAAAACAGCCACACTATAAACAGCCAAAAACCGCACCAGATGCCGGCTTTGATTCCGTGACGGCTGCGTCACAAAGGCCGTGACCATGCCGATTCCGGCCAGCAGCAGGAGCAATCGTTCGCCCCAGACGATCCGCCCAGAGGGTTTGATACCCAACATCTCAGGAATGTTTTTCCAGAATTCCCCACTCAAAACCCCGCCGCCCCCCGGTCCCGGTGACATCGGCCCGCCCCAGATCAGTCCCAGGTAATAGAAAAAGGTCTTCTGATGCCCTTGCCCCTGCGCCCGGTCCAACTTGGTCCAATAAGACGCCACACTGTCGTAAACGGCCCTCCAATCGGTGAGAAACTTGGAAAAGATCAGAACTGAGGTCACCACCGCCGCCACAATGAGGGCCAAAAGCTGCGATTTTTTGATCGGGTTCTTCCTGCCCCGGTTCACAATCCCCATCCCCGACCCTGCGGAGAACAAATCGGCCATCCACACCACCACAAGGCCCACCGCGATTGCCGCAAACTGCAGCACACAAGTCTCCTTGGTCGCGTGCATCAATCCCGCGAAGATGCCGGCGCCCACCATCCACCCGGTATGACGGCTCAGGTAAAAACGCCAGCCGCAGCCGATCAACCCAAAGGTGAAAAACACCATCAAAATCTCCATGATGTAGTACCTGCTGTAAAAAACCATCAACGGTGACACCGCCACTGCCATCGCCCCCCAAGCCAACTCCGAGGCCGTCAACCCGTCCCCCACCAGCAGGAGCAACAGCAACAGCCCCATTCCAAACAGCACCGGCACCAGCCGAAGCTGGCTTTCCGTCAGATCTGCCCAAGTATCGGCACTGGAAAACCATTTTACGGGAAATGTGGCATAAAGCAGGGTAGGTCCATGATGATCAACAGGATCATACTTATACTGACCGGCCATCATTTCCCCCAATTTGACGGCTTGAGTGGCTTCGTCGACGTGTATGGGCTTGGCAGCCCGGTCAGGAAAACGGAGGAATGCCGCCACTATAAACGCCATCACGAGGATCATCAGGGCGCGCGTCATCTCGTGCGCACCAGCGCGGGCTTCCGGGGAGGATAATTTCACTGGGGTCACG
>JAYUWQ010000340.1:0-1888 GCA_043753485.1 bacterium | reverse complement strand
GGCCGGTCGACTACGAACCGCTGGCGGATCTCAAGCCGGAAGAAGTGGCCACGGTGCAGGCCTTGCTGGAGCGGCGCAGCTTCAAACCCGGCGAGGTGATTGTGGAATTCGGGGCTCCCGCGCGGGAATTGTATTTCCTCGCCCAGGGCAGCGTCAGTGTCACGGTGCTCCTTTCCAGTGACACCCATAAACGCCTGGCCACGTTTTCACCCGGCATGGCTTTTGGCGAGATGGCGATGCTGGACCGGGTGCCGCGTTCGGCCGTGGTGACCGCGGATACGGAGGTGGAATGTGACCTGCTGACCGTGGAGGATTTTGAGAAGTTGGGAGAAACACATCCCCATATCACGATTGTTATTCTGCGGAATCTGGCGCTCTCTTTGTCCCGCAAACTCCGCAAAGCCAACCGGGAGATCAGCGTGTTCGATTATTGAGGGCGGGTGCGGCACACCATCCCCTGCGGAAGAAAAACTCCCTGCACAGCTGCATGTGAAGGCTTGCACCACCGGCCGGTTTGGGTTCCGCTGAGGGCTCAACTTTCAGCCATGCTCTCCGGACTTTCTTACTTGGGTTTTCAGCGTTCCGCCACGGGCGGAGTCACTTTTACGGGCAAATCTGCCGCTGCTGGCGAAGACTTGCCGGTCGTTTTTCACAGTGCCTCTTTGGAGGAATTGGAAACCGCCGTGCAGTTGGCGGGCGGGGCTTTTCCTTCGTTCCGGGACTTGGACGGAAAAACGCGGGGGACTTTCCTGCGGCAGATTGCCGCGAATATCGAAGGACTGGGCCAGACCCTGACCGACCGGGCGATGGCCGAAACCGGATTGCCCGAGCCGCGCATCAAAGGGGAAACTGCCCGGACCTGCGGGCAATTGCGGATGTTTGCCGGGATGGTCGAGGATGGCTCCTGGGTGGACGCCCGGATTGACCTGGCGGACCCGGCGCGCGCTCCGCTGCCCAAACCGGACACGCGTTCCATGCTGCGTCCGCTCGGGCCGGTGGTGGTATTTGGCGCGGCGAATTTTCCCTTGGCCTATTCCACGGCCGGCGGCGACACCGCTTCGGCTTTGGCGGCCGGTTGTCCGGTGATCGTGAAAGCGCATCCGGGGCATCCTGGCACCGCGGGTCTGGTGGCGGGGGCGATTGTCGAAGCCGCCAGATCCCTCGGCTTGCCGGACGGCGTGTTTTCCATGCTTTACGATGCCGGCCATGGCATCGGCAGTGCCCTGGTGAGTCACCCGGGGATTCAGGCCGTGGGCTTCACGGGTTCGCGGGCGGGCGGCACCGCCCTGATGAAACTGGCCGCGGCGCGCCCACAGCCCATCCCGGTTTACGCCGAGATGAGCAGCGTGAATCCCGTCTTCCTCCTGCCCGGCGCCCTCTCCGAACGCGGTGCCGCCCTGGCCACCGGCCTGGCCGCTTCCGTGACCATGGGCGTGGGGCAATTCTGCACCAGTCCCGGCTTGGTTGTTATTGATCAAAATGCGGACCCCTCCGCTTTCCGTCAGGCCTTGGCAGAAGCCCTGGGTGCGGTGGCGCCGGGAGTGATGCTGAATGCCGGCATCCGCCACAACTACGAGGATAAACGCTCCTGCCTGGCGGGGCAGCCCGGGGTTTCTGAAATCCTGGCCGTGCCCTCCGGCAATCCAGCCTGTGGAGGCGCGGCCCTTTACGAAACCACGGCCGCCACTCTGCTGGCGAATCCTGTTTTGATGGAAGAAGTTTTTGGCCCATGCACTTTGCTGGTGCTGGCGGACGGTCCTGCGGAAATGCTCGCGCTGGCCCGCGGACTGGAGGGGCAATTGACGGCCACGGTCCATGCGGCGGCTTCCGAAACAGCCACCCAACGGGCCTTGTTGGATGTCCTCGAAACCCGTGCGGGCCGGGTGCT
>JAYUWQ010000339.1:0-1888 GCA_043753485.1 bacterium | reverse complement strand
GATACATCAGGAAGGTGCCGGCGAGGAAATGGAGCAGGATGAGGGCATACCCCAGAATCGCCGCGATGATCTGGTTCCGAGTCAGGGCTGAGGCCAGGCAACCCAGCGCCAGATGGAACAATCCGGTGGCAAACAAAATCAGATAGCTACCGCCCAGCGCACCGAGCGGGATTTCGACGTCACCGCGCATCACCCAGTGCAGCAAACCAAAATAGAGCAGCGCGGGGAGCCAGAGCACACAATAAAAAATCACCGCTGAGCCGAATTTTGCAAACAACACCTGCCAGGTGCGGACGGGAGCAGTCAGGAGGCTTTCAAGGGTCCCCTGCCGCTGCTCTTCCGCAAAAAGCCGCATGGTGATGAGCGGGAAGAGGAAGAAATAATAGTACCAGAACCACTGGGGGAAAAAGGTCCAGCGTACGATGGAAAAGTCCGATGGTTTCTCCCGCAGCAGGCCAATGGAGAGACTGAAGGACTGGCCGGTAATCACCATGAACAAAGCCAGCACCACCCAAGCCACCGGCGACAGGAAGAAGGCCCGCAGCTCTTTGATGAGCAGAATAAAGAAGGTTCGCATAGAGTCAGAAATTCAGTTCCGCGGGGGGATTCAGTCACGTTGGGTCAGTTCCACAAAAACATCCTCGAGGGTGGCAGTATGCTGGGTCAGTTCGCGCAGCGGCCAGTTTTGGGCCTTGGCCAGTTCCGAAATGGCGAGGCGCACTTCCTCGCCGGGTTCCACCCGCATTTCGTAGCGGTGCCAGCCATCGCCGGCTTCGGAAGATGAGAGCCGCCGCACATGCTCCAGCGCCTGGAGTTTTTCCTCCACCTGGGCCGGCACGGCCTTTAATTCTACGGTCACGGTGCCACTGGATTGGAGGCTTTCCGCAAGGGCATCCGGCGTATTGTCGGCGCGGATCTCGCCTTTGTTGATGATGATGACGCGGCGGCAATTCAACTGTACTTCGCTCAAAATGTGCGTCGAAAGCAAAATGGTATGTTCCCCCGCCAATTGAGTGATCAGCCCGCGCACCGCGCGGATTTGGTTCGGATCCAGCCCGTTGGTCGGCTCATCGAGGATCAGCAGGCGGGGCCGGTGCACCAGGGCATCCGCGAGGCCCACCCTTTGCCGGAAGCCTTTGGAGAGAGTGCCGATCATTTTTTTCTTCACTTCGCCGAGGCCGCAATATTCCACCGCCCGGTCCACGCTGCTGCGCAGTTCCCGGATTTTCACCCCCTTGAGGGCGGCCCGGAAACTGAGGTACTCCCCCACCCGCATGTCCTCATAGAGCGGGACATTCTCCGGCATGTAGCCGATTTCCCGCCGCGCCTTCAGGGAATCATTAAAAACATCGTGCCCATTGATCGCCGCCGACCCACTGGTGGGCGGCAGGTAGCCAGTCAGCATCCGCATGGTGGTGGACTTCCCTGCCCCGTTGGGCCCCAGAAATCCGACAATCTCCCCCGGCTGCACCTGAAACGAAATTCCGTTCACCGCCGCCCGCCCCGAAAAGCGTTTCGTCAGGTTTTGCACATCGATCATCATAGGGATTCAGAAGGGAAAAGCCTGAAACAGCGGGCCGCAGGCGTAGGAGGGGCCGTCTTCATACCCCGCCGCAACCGGCTTGGCAACAAACAGTTGTCTTCCAGCTTCAGCAGCCCTTTTTCCACCTCTCCGCCTCCCGGTGGACAGACCACCGGCAAACCCGACCGGCAGTCCCTACTTCAAATCGGCTGCCACCGCCGCAAAGTCGCGCGCCATGCGGTCCGAGGTGAACTCGCGGAGCACCGTGTCCCGTCCCCGCGCCGCCAAGGCCTGACGGCGGGGTTCGTCCCGCAGGAGGGACTCCAAGGCCTCGGCGAGGGCCGCCGGATCATCCGGGGCACAAAG
>JAYUWQ010000338.1:0-4598 GCA_043753485.1 bacterium | reverse complement strand
GTTCCGGTCCCACCACATTGGCGGCGGTCAGCACTTTGGGCGGCTGTCCGGCCTGGGTCAGGCGCAGGGCCACTTCGGCTTTGATGGCATTGATCAGCAGGCAACCGCCCACCGTGGAGCCGGGCGCCACAGGCGTGTCCAATCCCCCGATCCTCACCATGGCATCGCCCACCGGGGCTCCGGTATCGAGCACCAGATCCGAGAAATCCGTCAGCTTCCGGCCATCCGTGCGTTTGCTGGTGCTGGCCTGGAGGTGGGCCAGACTGACAATGGAAACCACCCGCACCCCGCGCTTTTGGAATTCCTCCGCCATCTCCACCGGCACAATGTTGCATCCGCCCGAGGAAATCACCAAAGCGGTATCCGTGTCCGCCAAATCAAAGTTGCGCAGGATGCGGGCGGCGAATCCACTGACATTTTCGAGGAACATGGCCTGCCGCTGACCGTTGGCGCCCACCACCAGATTGTGGAACGACAACGACAACTCCACGATGGGATTGAACCCCGGAAAGGAACCATACCGGGGCCACATCTCCTCGACCATGATGCGGCTGTGGCCGGAGCCGAATACATGCACCATCCGGCCGGCGAGGATGGTCTGGGCGAACCAATCGGCGGCCTGTCCGATTTGAGGCAGTTGTTGTTCGACGGTGTCCACGGGGGCCCGGGTCAGGCCAAGATAAGTTGCTGCGGGGGAGGGGTTATTCATGGGGAAGGGAGGGGCTTTGCAAAAGAGCGTGGCGGGCCGCGCCACAGGCCCCGGCTTTGTCGCCGAGGACGGCGGGGATGATCGGCAGGGGATGGCTGGCGACTTTCCATTCCATCCGCGCCACGCGTTCGCGCAACGGTTCAAACAAGGCATCACCCGCCGCGGCAATGCCTCCGCCGATCACCACCAGGGCGGGGTCCAGCACATTGGAGAGGGAAACGATCCCGGCCGCGAGGGCCTGCACGGAGGTGAGCCAGAATCCGGCGGATTCCCGGTCTCCCTCCTGGTAGGCGCGCACCAGCTCGTGAGTGGTGGCAAACCGTCCGCCGGTGCGTTGCGAAATGGTCGCGTTGCCCATCGCCAATTCGAGGCTGCCGGGCGTCCCGCAGATATCCAGCGCGCCCTGCGGGTCCAGTGAGATGTGCCCGACATGGCCCGCCTTGCCGGAGTGACCGCGCAGCAGATGCCCATCCACCATGGCGGCCCCGCCCACGCCGGTGCCCAGGGTGAACATGAGAATATTGCGGTGCCCCCGGGCCGCGCCCTGCCAGGCCTCCCCCAGCAGCGCCGCGTGGGCATCATTCATGACAGGAACCGGCACGCCGCTGGCCAGCCAGGTCTGCCAGTCGAGCCCTTCCATTCCGGGCAGCCGGTTAGGCAGCCGCGCGATTGATCGCTGGTCCGCCGCCGCCAACCCCGGGGCGCAGATGCCCACGGCCAACGGCTCCCGGCCCTGACTTTCCCGCAGGCTCCCCATGAGCTCACGGACCGTTTCCGCAAAGTGCAGGGGACGCCCGGCATCAAAAGGCCGGTTTGTTTCTGACAACATTTCACCATCCGGCGCCAGCACCACGGCCTTCACGCTGGTGCCCCCGATATCAATTCCGATGGCGTAAGGAGCACTCATGCGTATTGCCCTTCACTGACCGTCCACCCGCCGTCCACCGCCAACACCTGGCCCGTGATGAAGGCCGCGGCATCGGAGAGGAGGAACACCGCCGCGCCATCACAATCCGCCGGCTGTCCGATCCGGCCGCCGTCCAACGGTTGTTTGCTTCTCACGAATTGCAGAATCGCTACATTATGGGCGGCCCGCTGCGCCATCGGTGTCTCCACCAGCGCCGGAGCGATGACATTGACGCGGATGTTATGCGGGGCGTAATAAGCGGCGATGGATTGGCTGAACCCGATGATGCCCGCCTTGGCCGCGGCATAGAGGTGAGTGGCAAAATACTTGGCGGAAGGCGACCAACCCAGCACCGACCCCATGTTGAGCACAACCCCACCTGATCCCTGCGCGAGGAATTGCCGCACGGCGGCCCGGTTGGAGAGAATCAGCGAGTGAAGATTGAGTTCCAGAGTGACTCCGATGCCTTCGTCGGTGACCTCGTGCAGCGGCCCATCCCCAAACTTCCGCCCGCTGCCGCCGGCGACATGATAGAGGCCATCGAATCCGCCAAAGGCTTCCCGGCACAGTGCAATGGCCTGCACCGCATGATCCGGAGAGCAGGCATCGCCGGTCAAGACACGGCCCTTTTCCCCCAGCGCCTGCCCAGCGGACTGCGAGCTGTCAGGATTCCGTCCGGTGATGACGACCCCTTTCGCCCCCGCCGCGAGGCAGGCCTGGGCCGCAGACCAACCGAGGCCGGTGGTGCCGCCAATGATGACCAAGGCCTTGCCTGCCAGGGCGGGGGAATGATCCCGCCCGGGGATTGACGATGGGGTTTCCTCGGACATGACTTCATTTCCCTATCTGCCCCCGCGCCGGGGTCAACTTTAAACGCGTTCCTCCCAGCGGGAACTGATCTGCCGGGATTCCGAGGGTCACCGCTACCGCACCAGCCACGCCAGCAGATCCGCCAATTCCTGATCGGTCAGCCCTTCCTCGACTCCCGTGGGCATCAGCGACGCGGCATCGCGTTCCACGCGGGCGATCTCGTGCCGGGGCGCGACCAGTTCCTGGCCCGCCGGCAGGATCAGACGCACCTCCTCCGGGCTTTCCATCGCCGTGACGCCTGCGGAAACGGTGCCGTTTTTTAAAGTCAGGGTAGTCCGGGCATACTGGGGGGCGACCTCGCGGTCCGGGTCCAGAATGGCCAGCAGCAGCAGAGGTTTTCCTTTGTTCCGGAAACTGGCACGGTCCGGGCCGGGAGCAGGGCCGGGGCCACTGTCCTGATGGCACATGGCACAACGCTGCTGGAACACCAACGCCCCCCGCTCCGTCCCGCCTGGCAGAGTCAGGACCGCCTGACGCTGCGCAATCACTGCGGTGCGGTCACGCAACGGGGCCGGCAACAACTCCGCTGCCAGCGCCTTCGTCCCGGCCGCTCCCCCTGCCCTCCAGGCCGTGGCTAGCGCCAGTGGAATATCGCCGGGGCGCAGGATACCCTGACGGATTTTTCCCAAGAGCAGACCTGGCCCATCCGGACGCCCCGCCAAAGCGGCGACCACTTCCGACCGCAGGATTCCTGACAATTCCGGCCACTGCTCCAGCAGCCCTCCCGCGGCCTGCGGCACGAGGCGCAGCGCCAGCACGCGGACGGCTTCCGGTTCCCTGGCCTGCCCTGCCAGCGCCCCCACCGGTCCGTCCCCGGCGCGGGACAGAATCTTCAAGGCATCCAGCCTTTGCGGGGTCGCGTTGCCCGTTTGTTGGAGCAGCGATTGAATGGGCTCCTTCAAGGCAGCGGGCGGCGGGATCTTCAGCCGGGCGGCCAGATCCAGCGACTCCGCCAACGGCAGACCTGGAAGGCACCGCCGGTGGAACTCCTTCGCTTCCGCCTCGTTCTTCAAGGAAGCCAATACCGTGGCCGCCGCCCGCCCTGACGCACTCCCTGCTTCCTTCCACCACCGGGCCCATAACTCCGGCCGGTCCGCTTCCGGTGTTCCGGTGATTTCACGCAATAACGGATGCGGAGCCGGCCGCGCTGCCACCTCCGGCTGCCGCGCTTTCACACGCCAGATGCGGCCACGGTCGTTGCCGCTGTTGAGATCCATCCTGACTTTCAGATTGGCCGGGAGGGAATCGGGATGCTCTATGTATTCCCGGTAAAAGTCCGCAATCAGCAACGACCCGTCCGGTGCGGTGGTGAAGGCCACGGGGCGGAACCAGGTGTCGGTGCTGGCCAGAAACTCGCGGTCCTTTTCCTCGACCGGACGCACCGCCACCGGGCCATTCACGGTTTCCCGGAAGGTCTTGCGGTGCACCAGATTGCTGCCGCAGTCGGCTATGATGGCGTGCTGCAGCCACAGATGAATCCCGGACGCCGAAGTAAAATACCCTGACGCTTTCCCTTCGCCCTCCACCAGTCCCGGCACCAGCCCGGAAGCCCGCCAATTGGTGCGCAGCACCCGCCACGGTTCGTCAGGACTGAGCCGGAACACGGGTGCCGCCGGACCATCCTCCGCAATATCCACCAGCTCCGCCGGGGCCGGCAGATACCCGCCCCGCCGCACTGGTGCAATCCACTGGATGTGATGGCTGTTGCTGCAGACAAACCGCCGCCCCCATGCATCAAACGTCAGGCCGAACTGGCCTCCGCCGGGTTCCGCCCGGAAATCCAGGGTGTCAGGATCAAACGAAAAATCCCTTCCCCTGACGGAAACCCCGGAGCCTGCCGGAGCATCAGGGCGGCGCACCACGCCCCCATTCGCGGCGGCGGAACCGTAAATGCGGCCATGCGGCCCCGGTGTCAGGCTATTCACGAGGGCCTGCACATTCAGCCGCGCCGTGCCTTCGCCGAATCCGGTGAAAATCTTCTCCTGCACCTCCGCAATGCCATCACCGTCGGCATCGCGCAGCCTCCAGAGGTCGGGCGAAGCCGTCACATAAACCACGCCCTGATGCCAGCACACCGAAGTCGCCCAGGCCAAGCCTTCCATGAATACGGTG
>JAYUWQ010000337.1:0-12627 GCA_043753485.1 bacterium | reverse complement strand
TTGCCACGATCCTGCAAACGCCGGGCCGCACCTGGCGGACGCTCGCCCCGGATGGTGATCCCCTGGCCTGCGCCTGGACGGCCCGCATTCAGGAGGGTCTGGAAAGCGTCCCCCGGATCATTCCCTATCCTTCATCCATGCTGGGAGCTCCCACCGGTCCTCCTTTCCGGCTCCAGACCACGGTTCAGCTTCCCTGCGTTATCACCTTGTCAGGTGAAAATCTGGAGGTGATTGATGCCACTACTGGCAAGTCCCTGTCCCGGATCGACTCCTACCTTTATTACCCTCCTTCCGGCTCCATTGCCATCCCCGGGCTTGGCGCAGCTACCCTGATCCTCCAACCGTGGGTCTGGGGAAAAAAGAGTGCCCTGCATACCATTGTCATCAAGGAATCCAGTGACCGCATCCGGCCGGATTACTTTTCCGCCCAGGATCCCATCCCTTGGAGCAAGGCCGATGGCAGTGCCTGGCACCTCTACCAGACCGCCCCCTTCAGTGAGCCGTGGTATCGCCTGAAGCCCGGCGAATGGCTTGAGACCACCGTCGAGGGACCTTGTTGGATTCCGAGTGGTAAAAACCCTTTCGATGTCATTATACTGCCTGATCAAGGTTCCCGTTATGCGATCGGATCAGCCATTCATTTTCCCGGCCCGCAGCGGATCCTCGCCCGGGTGAGCGCCCCCGAGCCCAGGTTGTTCCTCCAGGATTCCCTTTTCGAGCCCGGGCTTCCTCTGGCTGCTGGCACAGCGTCCCCCAAGCTCGTCTGGACCACCGGTGGGGATGTTCCTTGTGCCGTTTTTGAACAAGGAACGGTGTCGGTGCCCGCCCTGCTGCCCGGTGAAAAAACTTGGATGGAAGCCATTCTGCCCGGCCCCGGAATTCTGAGTTGGCTGGTCCGCAAACCAGCATATACCTCCGGTATGGGTCCCAGGTTTCAGCAGATCGCCATGCTGATCGACCAAAAACACATCGACACCGTGGTTGGTAATTCGGAGCGCCCGTTGGACCGCCCGTATCTGCTTCACATTGGGCCCGGGTTGCACACCTTTCGGTGGGAGTCCTCTTTTCCGACGGACGCCCCCGCTTACCTCAACTACTACCGAAATGCCACCATTACCAACATCGTTTACCGCCAGCAGGAACGCGGGATTGTGGAGAGCCTGGGGGATCATGGCATCAGCCTGATTGCCAAACCTGCTGATTCCAATTATGCGGCTTATTCCAGTTCATACATTCCATATCCTGATTTGCTTAGCTGGACCACTTTCCCGGATTTTCATCCTGCTGGCAGCATCCGGAGCCCGGCTTTTCAATATTTGTTTCTTGCTCCCGTCACCGCCGGGCCAGGGGTGCTGTCCATGGACATCCGTATGGCGCAAACCGGGAACCTGGGCTCGCCCAGCTACTACTCATCGGCGCTGAACTCCTATCCCGTGAACGATTTTTTCCTTGGCCAGTTCCCCTCCTCCCCCCCCACCCCTCCTGCCTTCGCCGCCCCTTTTCCGTGGCAGCGCTGGACCACCGCGGACCGTTTCTCTCCATTTCCACTACGGGGAGGTTGCACGACTTACCTCGCCGATGCGGTCTTTATTCCGGACGCACCCACTTCCATTGGCGAGGCGCTGGATCAACCGGCGCTGCCATGGACCACTGGCGGCAGCCGGTCCGGCCTGTGGACAGCCCTCACGGGTCCTGGTTCCCGCCATGCAGACCCGGGCGGCCTCTACCTCGCCCCCATGCTGATGGGAGAGAAGGCCTGGGTGGAAACCACCGTCACTGGCCCGGCCACGGTCAGCACCGAGTTCATGGAATACTCGTCCCATGCCAGCCTGGCCATGGAGGTGGATGGCATCTCCATTTCTCCATCCGCCCCAACTCCGGACCTGCTCACGACCAGTATCCCGGCCGGCCCTCACCGCCTGCGCTGGACGGCCGCACCAATGGAGCCCATCCATCAAAATCAACCCTACGGTATCCGCAGCATCCGCATCAGCAGTCCGTCCTACGTCATCCCGGCGGTGGCGGAACTGCTCGATTCCCCCGGCCTGACGTGGGCCGTATCAGACCCCGCCATCCTGAGCCAATCCGCCCTGTCCCACGATGGGGTGGATGCCCTCCGCATTTCCTCCAGTGGTTCCCCTCCAGGTGAATTCAAAGTCCTCCTCACGGGTCCCGGGGTGGCCTCATGGTGGTCCACTTCTTCCTCGTCCGGCATGGACGACACGCCCTTCACCCTCCCCGGCTCCACTGCCGTGGGGCCATGGAAACGGTATCTGCTGCCCATTCCCTCCGGAGACCACGTGGTACGCTTTCCCGTTCCCAGCGTGGGGTATATGGATGTGGATGAATTCCGCTTCGATCCCTCGGTCACGCTGAGCGTCGCGGACGCGCTCGATCTGCCGCCCGGTACCGAACCTATCGTTTCCAATCTTTCCGGCATAGGGGCCTCCACCTGGCCCGGCCTGACGGATCAGCCCTCCGATGCCCTCCTCCTCTTGCCCGGCTATGCAAACCAACTGCGCGTCCAGGTGCCCTTCGGCAGCACCCTCACCGTGCGGGTCAAGGGTCTCGCTGACTCCTCCCTGTTCAGCTTCGCCAACATCGCCACTCTGCCGGCTACCAGCTCAAGCTGGAGGACGATCACCTTCGTGGCCAGCAACAGCGTCATGATCCCGCTGACCGCGGGAAGTGCCCCGGTATTGCTCGATCAGCTCACCATTACGCCAGCCACTCCTCTGGAACAGTATTTCCCATGGGTTGCAGATCAGGGGCTGTCAGGCGCCCAACAGGATCCTGAGTCCGATCCTGACGGGGATGGGTTTAATAACGCCCTCGAATATGCCCTTGATTCCAATCCTTTGGAAAGCACTCAAATTCCCTACGCCACCGCCACTTCACCGGGGCTCCCTATCATCAGTCTCGCCAAAAATGCCTCGAGCCAGGTTGCCACCGTCAGCGTGACCTACTGGAAGCGCAGCCATCAAAAGGTCATCCTGGAAACTGCCGTCGATCCCGGTGGCACGCTGAGCACCGCTCACCCTTTTGGCTGGGAACCGTCATCCAAGGCAGGTATCGCCTCTAGTCCGGGGCCGGCCGGCTGGGAGCGCATCATCTGGCAATCCACCGCCGGCAGCGTGCCCGGCGCACGGATGTCCTTCCGGGTCCGATATGAGATTCCCTGAGGTGACAGGGGGCTTGGCTATCGGGCGCGGGGGCTGGTGCCTGGCCTGATCAGTCATCGCCGAACATGTCCCAGTTCTCCGGGAGGCGGATGCCGACGTCGGTGAATTCCTTCTGGGCTTCGAGGCGGCGGGCGGTGCGGTGGTCCTCGTATTGCTGGCGCTGGTCGGGGCGGAGAACCTGGAGGATGGCCTCGTCGCGGGATTGGCCGGGGTCGAGCTTGGCGGTGTCGCCGGTGAGGCCTTCGAATTGCATGGAGGGATCGAACTCCGGGGAGCTGCGGGCCATGAGGGCGAAGACCTGGTCCTGCTGGGCGTCGTCGAGGGCGACCACGCTGTTCAGGCGGGAGACGCGGCGGTCGGCTTCGGACTGGACCTGCTCGACCCGTTGGTGCAGGCGGTCGGTTTTGTAAGCGGTGAGGTCCTGACCGGTGAGGGTTTTTTCCATGAAAGCATCGAGTCCGGCTTTGGGCGGGGTTTTGCGGCCGGCCTTGACCATGTCTTCGAGTGTGGTGCTGTCCTGCTGGTGGAAGGCGCGCATGACGGCGAGGTCCTCCTCGATTTTCTTTTTCTGCCACTCGCGCAGGGATTCCTGCTGGGCGGGGGTGAGGTGATATTTCCGGGTGAGATCGGCGAGGATGAATTCGTGGTGGCGGCGCATGTCCTTGCGCTGGAGCCGCTCAAAGATGGGGGAGAGGTCGCGCAGGGCGGGTTTGGCGGCCTGGTAGATGTCGTTCATATCGACTTCGCGGCCGTCCTTGATGTCCTCCATGATGGTGCGGGCGCCGCGGGAGAGTTTTTGCTGGGTGCTGGCTTCCGGTTTGGGGGCGCGGGCCTCGGCGGCGGCGAGGGAGACCCTGGTGCGTTCGAGTTCGCGTTCGAGATTGGCGATCCGTTCCTCCGGACTGCCTTCGTCAGGCATGAAGCTGTCCTGGAACAACACTGCTCCGGTGATTCCAACCGCCAGACCAATCGCCAGAAAAAGAGGGGCACGCATGAGGGCATCGATAACCTGGGCGGGGCCGGACTGGCAAGCCCGGTCTTGGGGCCGGGCGACGGCTTAAATCCTTGCGGAAGTATTTGTCATGGGCGGGGAATCATGGTCTGATCCGCCCAGCCCGCCTTGGGTTTTTTCCTGATCATGTCTGCTGAGCCTGCCATCCAAATCAAAGACCTGCGGGTGGACTATGGGAACTTCATTGCGGTGGACGATGTGACGATGGATGTGCCGCCGGGGGAGATTTTTGGATTGGTGGGGCCGAATGGGGCAGGGAAGACCAGCACCTTCCGCGTGCTGGCGACGCTGATGGAGCCGACCTATGGCTCGGTGAAGCTGGCGGGGATCGATATCTTCGAGCAGCCGGAGGCGGCGCGGCGGGTGATGGGCTACATGCCGGACCTGGCGCCGGTGCCGTCGGACATGAAGGTGTGGGAGTTTCTGGATCTCTTCGCGGAGTCCCATGGGCTGGGCAGTGCGGGGCAGCGGCGGGACCGGGTGGAGGAATGCCTCGGGCTGGTGAGTTTGTTGGAAAAGCGCGAGGTGTTCTGCAAGTCCCTGTCGCGGGGGCAGACCCAGCGGCTGGTGCTGGCCAAGACGCTGCTGCACCGGCCCCGGGTGCTGATTCTGGATGAACCGGCCAGCGGGATGGACCCGCTGTCGCGCCGGCAACTGCGGATGGCGCTGCGGACCCTCGCGGCGGATGGGGCGACGATTATTGTGAGTTCGCATATCCTGAGCGAACTGGCGGAAATGTGCACTTCCCTGTGTGTGATGAACCGGGGGAAACTGTTGGCCTCCGGATCGGTGGAGGAGGTGCGGCGGGTGCTGGGCCGGGCGGAGCGGACCCTGACCCTGGGGGTGCTGGAGCGGGTGGCGGAAGCGGTAGGGTGGCTGGGCGATCAACCGCACGTGACGGAGGTGCTTTTGTCAGGAGAACGCATCACCTTCCGTTTTGCCGGCAGCCCGCATGAACAGGCGGCGCTGGTGTCCGGTCTGGTGCGAGAGTCCTTTTTGATCCATGTGCTGGAGGAGCAGAAGTCCAGCTTTGAGGAAATCCTCGTGGACGTGGCCGAGTCCGGCTCCGCTCCGGCGCTTCTCCCTTTATTGCCCGTCCCATGAGCGATTTCCCCACCCCCGGTCCGGTCGCGGTTCCCCGCCGCTGGTGGCCCAATCCGATCTTCCGCCGTTATGTCCGCTCCCGGCTGCGACCCCAGGCTTTGATGGTGTCGCTGCTCATCATCGTGATCCTCGCGGGATTTCTGTATTTCAGTTTCCGCACCGGTTTCCGCTACCAAGGGAAGATGGAAATAGCCGATGCCGAGCGGGCGACGCTGATCCCCCTGCTGGTGCTGCAGGCCCTCATTCTGTTTTTCCTGGGCACCGGCAACGTGGCCGGAGGGATCACGGCGGAGGCGGATGAGGGCACCCTGGACTATCAACGGCTCTCGCCCCTGACTCCGTTGACGAAGGTGCTGGGCTATCTGCTGGGGCTGCCCATCCGGGAGTGGTGCATGTTTGCGGCCACTCTGCCATTTACGGCCTGGGCCTTGTGGAAGGGGGAGGTGGCGGCTTCCGCGTGGGTGCCGATCTACCTGGGGTTGCTGTCCTCGGCCTTGCTCTATCACCTGACGGGACTGGTGATGGGCACGGTGGTGAAGAACCGGCGCTGGGCGTTTTTGTTCTCCATCATCGTGATTTTCCTGCTCTACACGGTGATCCCGCAGGCGGCCAAGTTTGGGCTGGTGTATTTCAAATACCTGACCATCTGGCCGGTGGTGGATGAAAACATCGCCAATCTGATGCCGGGGGAAATGGGCGGAATGATGCGGTTTGCGAAGTCGATGGAGCCTGATGTGCGCTTCTTCGGCCTGCACTTTTCGGAGGCAACCTTTACGTTGTTTTCCCAGAGCGTGCTCATCCTGACTTTTGTGGTGATGTTGTGGCGGCGCTGGCGGCAGTCTGACTCCCATCTGCTGGGCAAGGCCTGGGCCTTCGGGCTGTTTGTCTGGATGCAGTTGATGCTGCTGGGCAATGCCCTGCCGCTGATCGAACCGGGCCTGCTGTTTCCCTCCCGGCTATTCAACCGCCGCTTTCTCCGGGACGCCAATTGGGAGCCGGGGGTGATCGAAGCCGTCTCCATGATCGCCCTGTATGGCATGGTCACGCTGCTGCTGCTGGTGGTGCTGACCTTCATCATCACGCCCACGGTGGAACGCCAGGTGCGGGGTCTGCGGCGTGGGCGAAAGCTGGGGTGGAAACGGATTCCGCGGCTGTCGGATCCGGCTTCCTCCACGGTGATGGTCGCCCTGATGGCGGTGGCCGGGGCGGCCGGGTGGACGATTTTTGCGCAGCAGCTGATGGGCTCCCACTGGTTTGCGGGTCACCATCTGGCAGGTTATGCCGGAGCGACCTTTGCCCTGATCCTGCTGGGGGCAGGCCTGGCCTCCCAGGCCATCCTGGAGGGGTGGGGTGGACAAAAGTTTTTCCTCGTGGTGATCTTCGCCGCCGTTCTGCCGGTGATGGCGGGCGGTATTATTGGAAGTGTGGGCGACCGCTCCCTGACACCGGCGACGTGGCTGGCCGGCGTCTCCCCAGTCTCGGCTCCAGCCTATGCTGCCGCCAGCCTGGTCTCGACCGATTATGTCCTTCCCAAGGAAGTGGCCCGGGCCATCCCGCGGGCGTTCTGGTTTTGGCAGGGAGTGACCGGGCTCACTACCCTCTGGCTGCTGCTGAGGCTGCGGCAGATCCGACAGGCCCGCCATGCTTCGGTGTATGGCGGGGAGTAGGAGGCCGGGGAATCCCGGAAGGCGGCTTACTGTTTGATCTTCATGAAAAAAGCCCTGCTCATTCTCCTCTGCCTGGCCGGCCCGGTCCGGGCGGCTCTCCCTGACTATCTCCTGCGGGATGGCGATACCGTGGCGTTCCTCGGCGACAGCATCACGGCAGCCCGCGGCTATACCAGGATCGTGGAGCACTATACCCTGATGCGTTATCCGCAGCGGGCGGTGCGTTTTTTCAATGCGGGGCAGGGCGGCGATACCGCCTCCGCCGCGGTCGACCGGCTGGAGCGCGATGTCTTCAGCAAAGGCGCCACGGTGGTCACGGTGACCTTCGGAGTGAATGACATCGGCTGGGGCACCAAGGCCAATGCCGAAAGCAAACAGAAGTATCTCGACGGCATCCGCACCATCATCAGGCGATGCCAGGAAAATCTGGTGCGTCCCGTGATTTGTTCGCCCGCGATCACCGCCGAGGCCCCGGATACCGCGGAAACGGGTTTTCTCCAGACCATGACGGACGAAGGGCTGGCCCTCGCCAGAACCCTGGGAGCCCACACGGTCGATTTGCAGCGGGGGATGCGGGAGATCCAGCGCCGGGTCCTCGCGGCCAATGCTGCGGAACCTGACAAAACCAAGCACAGCAGCCTGCATGTCAGTGATGGGGTGCATCTTTCGGACCTCGGCCAACTGGCGATGGGTTATGCCATGATGAAGGGCATGGGGGCTCCCCCGGAAGTGTCGGCCGCTTCCATTGATGCTGCCACCCTGACGCTTTCCGGGGCGATGGGGTGCACCGTCAGCCAGCTGCAGCGCACCAGCGGGGGCGTGAGTTTTGTCCGGTTGGATCAGGGATTGCCGCTGAATCTCGGCGTTCTCAGTGGATTGAACTATCGTTTTGTCCCCATCCCCGAGGGCATCAATCAATACCGGCTCACCATCACCAACCTGCCGGCCGGGAAATATGAGATCCTCGCGGCGGGCCGGATGATCAGTGAGGAAACCTCGGCGGCTCTCGCCCAGGGCGTGAATCTGGCTTCCATGACCAGCAACGGCTGGGAACCAGGCGGGTTGTGGAATGCCCAGTCCGATGCCGTCAAGGAAGGGGTCGATGCCCGCGACAAGCTGTGGGCCGGAGGCGTGATCCGCGAACGATTCATGGCCCCGCATCCCGGGGCGGTCGCGCTCGCAGGCGAGGCCCGGGCGCTGGATGATCAACTGGTGGTCCACCTGCGGCACCTCGCGCAACCGGTGCCCTTTCCAATCGAAATCCGTCCCTTGGCCGCTGTCCCGGCCCCGGCGGAAGGGCACCGCCCGAAACCGGTCACCCCACCAAAATAGACCCGGAGGGAATACGGGGCGGCGGGGCCGGAAGGCGGAGCGCTATCATCCCACTGACCGGGCTCCGCAAAGACAATGGGACAGAGGAAATCCGCGAACGGATTTCCTCTGCCTGTCTTGGCTTTCCGGGTGGGGGGGAATCCGGATAGCAAATGTTTTGCGGGGTGCCGCCTTTATTCCGCTGTGATGGTGCGTGTCTCCGTGCTGCTGGTCGTGACCGGCATCGGCGAGCCGTAGGAAGACGTGGTGGTGGAACTGCGGCGGACGTTGGTTTCACTCATCACGGTCGGCTCCGGTTTGACGACCGTGGTGGTGCTGCAGCTGCAGACAGTGATCACAGGGATGGCGGCAGTGATGAGGAGGAGGAGTTTCATAGAGTGTAGTTGGAGTTTGGGATGACCGGGAAGGAAGACCCGAGGGTCACCTTCCAGCATGCTGACCTACGATGCACGACTTGTGCCGGGTGGATGGATTGGATTCTAAGTCATTGACGATTAGGAGTTTGCGGCAGGCGAGACGCCCGGTCCGGTTCTCCGGAATGAGGCAAAATGCCAGATGATCCCAAACGCGGCAGGCAGAGTGCAGGCCGGAGGCTGTTAAAGAGCTTTCCTCCTGCTTCAACATCAGGCAGACTGGTGGTGTCATAAAGGATGGGAAACCTTCCGGGCCGCCGTCTGCGGTTTGGTATCACTGCCCTGTGTCATGTTTCGCCTGAATTTTGCGCCCCGCCTGATGCTGGCGATGTTATTCATCGTCACCCTCGTGGCGGTGTCCCTCTTCGCGGTGACGCGGCGCAGTCTGGAATCGGCCTGGCGGCAGATCTTTGAAGCGCGGTTTCTTTCGCAGATGGAAAGCCAGGCGAGCCTGCAGAAAGCCCGGCTCGACAGCATCGGGGAACGTTGTCAGGAACTGGCGGGCTCGGCGACGGTCATTGAAGCGGTGCAGTCGGAGAACGGCGTCCTGCCGGAGGAGATCCACCGCGAGCTCCTCGAACGCGCCCGGGTGGTGCGTGATTCGGTTTCTTCTTTTGAGAGTCAGAACAGCGGGAGGGGACCCAGCCGTCCGTCGGGAGGCAGTCCGGGGGGCGCTTTCCCCGATTTCCAAGGCCCTCCCTCCCCGCAGCAAATTGCCGCGCTGGCGGAAATGCGAGGGTCCGGCCTGAGCCCGAAGGAGGGGACTGCGGAAGGGCGGCGGGGTTTCCGCTGGGGGCGCCCTGACACGTTGGATCTCGCTCTGATGGATGCCTCCGGGCGCATCCACACCCTGAAGGCCCCGAACGAACCCGATGCCCAGACCGCCTGGCTGGAGAAAAACAAAGTCAGCCGCGTTCCCGCATCCCAGGAGGTGGCCTACCTCGCGGTCAAACCGGCCGAGGGATCGCGGTTCCGCATGCCCATGCTGCGCGAAGTCATCATCACTCCGATTCAAAAAACAGGCACCAGCGAAGCGCTGGGCGCACTGGTGGTGGGTCTGCCGGTTTCCACTTATGGCGAGTTGGCGTTGTATGATCTCAACCGCCGCGACAAGCCGGGGGAATTGTTCACCGGCCTGTGGATTGACGATCAATTCTTCAGCCGTTCCATCCCGCGGGAGGCCAACGAACTGGTGAGCTCCATGGTCCGTGATAACCTGAAAACTTCCGGGTCCTCCAGGGAGGCGATTACCGTGGAGATCCAGGGGAAACCCCACCAATTGTTGTTCCGCAGTCTGAATCCGGAATCGTCCACCCCCCAGGCTTATCAAATTACCCTGTATTCCCTCGCGGGTCTTTCTGAGGAGCAGAGTGTGCTGCGGGGGAAGATCATTGGATTTTCCGGCCTCGCCTATGGGGCGGCGGCCTTGCTGTGCGGGCTGATTTCCCGGCGCATGGTGCACCCCGTTCGCAATCTGGTGGACGGCACCCGGCAAATCATGCTGGGGCATTATGACACCCGGGTCCCGATCACGACCCATGATGAATTGGCCACCCTGGCCACCTCCTTCAATGAAATGGCCGCAGGGCTGAAACAGCGCCAGCAGTACCGCGATATCCTCTTCCAGGTCTCCGACGACGACATTGCCCGGCAACTGATCGAAACCGCCTGTCTCGGAGGGGAACGGCGGGAAATCACGGTGCTCTTCTGTGACATCCGGGACTTCACCGCCACCACCAATGGGATGCCTCCGGAGGATGTGATTGATCTGTTGAACGAACACATGACGGCCCTCACGGAAATCGTGCACCGCCATCATGGGGTGGTCGATAAATTTGTGGGAGACCTGATCATGGCGATCTTCGGGGCTCCCAAGTCCTACGGGGATGATGCGGGGAATGCGGCAGCCTGTGCCCTGGAAATGGTGACGCGCCGCGATGCGCTGAATCAAACCACATCCCATCCTCCGCTGCTCATGGGCATCGGAATCGCCAGCGGTACCGCCATCGCGGGGTGCATGGGATCGGAAAACCGGCTCAACTATACCGTGCTGGGAGAACCGGTGAACCTGGCTTCCCGGCTGTGTTCCTCGGCGGGGCCCCGGGAGGTCATTATCGATCCTGGCACGGCAAAAATCCTCGGTCCGCGCGCCATCGGCCCGCAGTTGAGTCCGCTTACCCTGAAAGGTTTTCCGCTGCCGGTGCAGCCGGTGCTGCTGCTGCAATTGCAGGGGGCTCCGGACGATTCCGGAACCAGCAGCCAGCCTGCGGAAGACAGAGTGGTGGCTACCACCAGCAAGGCCTGACATTCTCCGCCGCCTCTGCTTGATGCGGCTGCGTTGGCTTTCGGAATCAATCCGAGGCATCAGGAGGTTGCCGGCAGCGCGACCGGTTCATCGGCTTTCCGGGGACTGAGCCACGTCTGGAGCCGCTCCATGTATAGGTAGAAGACGGGCGTGATGTAAAGCGTGAGGAGCTGGGAAAGCAGCAGGCCCCCCACGACGGCCAGCCCGAGAGGACGGCGGGATTCGGCTCCGGCGCCGATGCCGAGGGCGAGGGGAAGCGCTCCCATGAGGGCCGCGAAGGTCGTCATCATGATAGGACGGAAGCGGACGAGGCAGGCTTCGAAGATGGCATCGGCGGGCGCTTTGTTTTCGTTGCGCTGGGCTTCGAGGGCGAAATCGATCATCATGATGGCGTTCTTTTTGACGATGCCGATCAGCATCAGGATGCCGACAAAGCCATAAACGTTCAGGTCCTCTCCAAAGATCAGCAGGGTGGCGAGAGCACCTACCCCGGCGGCGGGGAGGCCCGACAGGATGGTCAGCGGATGGATGAAACTTTCGTAGAGGATGCCGAGGACCAGGTAGATGACGACCACAGCCATGATGAGGAGCAAACCGAGGCCTTTCAGGCTGTCCTGGAAGGCGGCGGCCTCGCCTTGGAAGGTGGTGGTGACGCCTTCCGGCAGGAGTCCTCCCACCGCTTGATTGATCTGCTTCACGGCATCGCCAAGGGAGACACCGGGGGCGGTATTGAAGGAGAGAGTGACGCTGGGAAGCTGCCGCAGGTGGGTCACGGTGAGGGGGCCGGTGGTGCGCTGGATTTCGGCGACAGACTCGAGGGGGACGAGTTCGCCGCCAGCGGAGCGGAGGTAGAGCTGGGCGAGGGCTTCCGGGGAGTTTTGATAGGCTGGTTCCACCTCGAGGATGACGTAGTACTGATCCGCAGAGGTGTAGATGCTGGAGACCTGACGGGAGCCGTAGGCGTTGTAGAGGGCGCTTTCGATGTCGCCGATCGCAATGCCGAGGGAGGAGGCCTTGTCGCGCTTCACTTTCACAAACGCCTGCGGGCTGGTGATCTGGAGGTCGCTGGTGACATCTGCGAGAGATGGCAGGGCCCGCAGGGCGCCTTCAATTTTCGGCGCGGCCTCGTAGAGCAGGGCGAGGTCGGCGGCGGCGAGGGTGAATTGATAGGGCGCCTTGGAGGAGAAGCCGCCGATGCGGATCACCGGGGGCACCTGGGGGAAAGAGCGGAGGCCGGGAATGCGGGCCAGTTGCGGGCGCAGGGTGTTGACAATTTCGGTGGCGGAGGGACGGCCGCTGCGGGGCTTGAGGCGGACGTTCATGCGTCCCGCGTTGGCGGTGGAATTGGGGCCGCCGGCACCGACGCTGGAGGTGAACCCTTCGATGTGAGGATTGGCCAGCAGCACTTCGGCGGCTTTCTGCTGGAGGATGACCATGGAGGCGAAGGAGGCATCCTGCGGGCCTTCGGTGATGATGGAGATTTGACCGATATCCTCGGTGGGGATGAATCCCTTGGGCAGTTTGATGAATAGCAGCGCGGTGATGGCGACGGTGCCGGCGGTGATGAGCATGGTGATCACCGGATGGCGCAGGACGACGCGCAGGCTGCGCT
>JAYUWQ010000336.1:0-1893 GCA_043753485.1 bacterium | reverse complement strand
CCACAGCCTCCCACCCCGTCCAAGTAGCGGCCAGCGAATGGGTTGGACTCCGCCCCAATCTCGGCACGGCACGGGGTTTATTCCGCCGATAGCACCCCGCCGGAATGTGTGTCACGGAACGGGATGGCTTTGAATCCATTCCTTCCTTTTCTTCTTGTCCTTGGCATGATCGGTCTGGCGGCTCCCGTGGGGCTGCGGGCGGCTCCGACGCAGGTGACGGTGGAGGTTTCCAAGGCGCTGCAGTCGTTTGATGGGCTGGGCTGCGGGGCGATTTTTTATGAGGGGCACATGACCAGCCTGGCGGCGCGGGACAAACCGGAGGAGCAGGAGAAGCTCTATGACGCGATGTTCAAGGAGGTGCGCACGGATTACCTGCATCTCTACATCCGTCACAATCACGAGCCGCAAAATGACAATGCGGACCCGTGGACTCCGTCGTTCAAGGCCGGGGATTTCAAATACTGCGAACACACCCTGGCCATCTGCAAGGCGGCCCTGCAGCGGCAGCCGCAGATGAAGTTTTATGCCACGCTCTACACGCCCCCGGCGTGGATGAAAACGAACGATGATGTGTCCGGGGGAGGGGCGCAAAAAGGCACTCTGAAAAGGGGCCTGGAACTGGAAATGGGGGAATACCTCTGGGCCTTCCTCGACCACATGAAGCGCAACGGCGTGGAGATGCACTATCTGAGCATTGCCAATGAGCCGGACTGGCCGCACACCCAGCCTTCCTATTTCCTCGATCCGGACCAGCACGCGGCGCTTTTTGCCAAGGTGGCGGATTACCTGACCGAAATGGCCAAGCGTCATCCGGAAGTGCCCCGGCCGAAATTGGTCGGACCGAATGGGCTCAGTGTGATCGACGGAGCGGAACGTTATTTGCCGCCCCTGCTGCGGAAAGCGGGCAACCAGCTCGACATCGTGGGCACCCACGACTACGACCGCCGGGGCGACCGGTGGAAAACCCTGACCAAAGCCGCCAAAGGCCGCCCGGTGTGGGGCACCGAGTGGTGTGTGAATGGTCCGGACGATTCCCCGGGGCAGATCCGGTCGGCCACGGAGTTCTGGCTGGCGATGAGTGAAGCCTTCAATGGCGGGGCGAATGTCTGGATGGCCTACGACTGGGTTTATCCGCCCCGGCAGGGTGGCGAGGCGCTGATCCATCTGAAGTGGGGGGAATCCTGGGAGCCGACCCGGATTTACCATGGGTTCCGGCAATTTGCCTCCAAACTGGAGCCCGGCATGACGGTGGTCTCCAGCAGCGTCTCCGGCGCGGGGGCCAGCGGCTTTTCCAAACCGGGGGTGAAGGCCTGCGCCTTCTGCAGCAAGGAAGGGAAACGCGTCGTCCTGAATGTGGCCAACGTACAGGACCAGCCGGTGGAGCTGGTGGTGAATTTCCGGGGAGCGGGCGACGGTCCAGCCCAGGCGTGGCTGACCAGTGGCACCGATACCCTGTCGCCGCTGCCCGCCCAGCCCGGCAAAGGTGGCCCGCTCAAATTTACCCTGCCACCCCGGGGGATGCTCACGGTGGAAACCGGTGGTGCGGCCGGCCAGTGATCCTGCGGCCCGCCGGAAATAGCCCCAGAAGGGCAGGGGCACGGAGAATGTCTTGCCATCGGTCTGCATTCCCGCCAAATTCCGCAGTTCAGTTCCTATTACTCCGTTCCTCATAAATACCATCCTTCCATGACCAACCGCCGTTCTTTCCTGACCAAATCCGGCCTCGCCGCCGGGGCTCTCGCGTTCCCCAACATCCTGCACGCCCAGAACAAGGGTGACAAGCTGCGCATTGCCTTTGTGGGAGTCGGCGGGATCAACAAACGCCATACCGATGACACCAAGGCGGCCGGCGACATCGTGGCTTGTTATTGCGATGTGGACACCCGGAACTAC